>NZ_BAEU01000109.1:0-73444 GCF_000246875.1 Halomonas sp. KM-1 | reverse complement strand
ACAAGTCTCTCCCAATAGGAGCGTTGCTCAGCCAACGCCTCCGATGTGGCGTAGTCGGCCAAAGCGCGCGCCCACTCATCTAGCGAGGTGGTTGCCGGTGGTAGGTCGATCGCATTCCCTGAACTTAACTGCGTGTAAGCCGCTTGCAGGTCGTCGAGAATCACGCGCCACGAGACGCCGTCTACCACTAGGTGGTGAGTCACTAGCAGCAGTCGCCCGCCGTGCTCGCCTCCCAGTTCCACCCAGATGGCACGGAACGGCCGCATCAGACTCAGGCTGCGCTGCGCAGCCTCGGCGGCCTGGGTGATGGCCTGCGCCGGATCCGCATGGTCGCTCAGGTCGAGGTGCTCGAAGAGGTCATCGGCTAGCTTGCCATAGGCTTGTTGCCAACTATCGCCAACGCGCTCAAAGCGCAGCCGTAAGGCGCCATGGTGATCGACCACTGCCTCAATGGCACGCCGTAGCAGCACGGTATCTACACTACCGTCTGCTTCCAGCATCAACGACTGATTCCAGTGGTGTGGCTCGGCAAAGTTCTGCTCAAAGAACCAGCGCTGTACCGGCAGCAGTGCGAAGGGGGCGACCTTATCTTGTACAGCCACTTGTTTAGGTGCGGCGACCGCTATGGGCGTGGCCATCGCCGCCACGGTGGCAACGGTCTGCCCTTCCATCAACTGCTTGGGCGTTACCTTGTAGCCACGCTTGCGCGAGCGCGCGACAATCTGCAGGCTGAGGATGGAGTCGCCACCCAGTTCAAAGAAGTTGTCATTACGCCCTACCTGTTCGCAGCCGATCACCTCAGCCCAGACCGCTGCCAGGGTCTCCTCTGCTTCTCCCTGGGGCGCCTCGAAGGCCTTATCCTTACCGGCTTGCACTGGCTCGGGTAGCGCCTTGCGATCCAGCTTGCCATTGGCGGTCAGCGGCAAGGCATCCAGTCGTACCATGGCACTGGGCACCATATAGTCCGGCACACGTTCGCCCAGTTGCGCGAGTAACGCGGCGTCATCCACGTCGCTCCCGGCAGCCATCACCACATAGGCATGCAGTTGCGCACGGCCTTCCTCGCTTTCCCGCGCGATCACTTCGGCTTCCAAGACACCCGACTGGTCGCGCAGCAGTGCAGCGATCTCGCTCGGCTCCACCCGATAGCCACGAATCTTGACTTGATCGTCCACTCGGCCCAGGAACTCCAGGCTACCGTCGGCCAGTTGACGCACACGGTCACCGCTGCGATAGAGCCGTTCCCCCGCATGGAAGGGGCTGGCGACGAAACGTTCCGCCGTTTGCCCCAGACGTTGCAGATAGCCTTGCGCCAGCCCTGGACCACCCAAGTAGAGCTCGCCGGCAACGCCCTTCGGCACCGGGTTGAGCCAGGGATCGAGCACGTAGGCCTGAGCATTGGCCAGCGGTGTGCCGATCGGCAGCGTGCTGGCAGCTCGATCGGCCACGTCGGCTTGCTGGGTGAGAATGCCTACCGTGGTTTCCGTGGGGCCGTAGTGATTGAGCACCTGGCAGGTTGGCTTGAGTTCGGCGATACGCGCCAGTAGCGCCCAGTCGGTCGCTTCGCCGCCCAGAATCAGACGCTCGTGCGGAAGTACATCGGCCGGGTTGGCGGCACTCAGCAGTGCCCGCAGGTGGCTCGGCACGATCTTCAGCACATCCACCTGCTGTTCCCGCATATAAGCCGCAAAGGCATCCGGGTCGAAGGCGCACTCGGGGGAAAGGAGGTGCAAGGTGCGCCCGGTGCACAAGGCACCAAACAGCACCGTATGTCCCAGGTCCGCCGCTACCGTCGAGACCATCGCCATGTTGCGGGCATCCTCTGGTAGCGCCAGCGCCTCCAGAACGCCCTGCACGTAATTGGCCAGGGCAGCGTGACTGACCGCCACCCCTTTGGGCTTGCCCGTGGAGCCAGAGGTATAGATCACATAGGCGGTCTGCTGGGGATGGATGACGGGCAGCTCAGACTCAACTGAGGCCGGCATGTTGTCGTCAAACGCCAGCGCCATGACCGGAACGTCACCGTTCCAGCTACACGTCATACTGCTCAGCATTAAGCGAGCGCCGCTGTCAGCCAGTTGGTAGGCCAAGCGCTCGCTCGGCAGCTGTGGATCCAGCGGCACGAAGGCCCCGCCCGCTTTGAGTACGGCGAGAATACCGAGTACGTACTCGCATGAACGCTCGGCGTGAATGGCAACACGCGCCCCAGGGCCAACGCCCTGTACGATGAGTGCCTGTGCCAGACGCTGGGCCTGGGAATCCAGTTCGGTATAGGTCAAGCGGCTAGCATCATCGCTCACCGCCGGGCCATCCGGCGATTCACGAACCATTCGCTGCCATAGAGTCAGTACGGTTGTTTCCTGCCACGACCTGTTCACCACCGGCAGGCCGAGTTCCGCGTCTTGCGAGTAGACGTCGCACAAGCGACTTTCTCGAGTGCTATTTTTCCATTGGAATTCACTCAGGAGAGATTCGAACTGATGTGCCAACAGGCCAACCGTTTCCTCGCTCAACGCGTCGGGGTCATACAAGTAATCCAGGCTAATTCCGCTACCTAGCTTGACGCGAAGTGTCAGAGGGTAGTGATTTCCGCTATCGCTCTGAATTGACGAAAACGACAATTGTCGTTTATCCGACTCGAGCAGAATCTCATCCACCGGGAAGTTCTCGAATACCACGATATTGTCGAACAACCCCTGGCTTCCATTGCCGGACCAGCGCTGAATTTCATAAAGCGGCGTATGTTCGTGTTCCCTCGACGCTAGATTTCCGACCTGCAGCTCACGCAACCAGTCACCCAAACGCATATCTGGTTTCAAGGATGTGATGACCGGCAAGGTATTGATGAACAGCCCCAAGATTTCATCGGCACCATCCAGGTCCGCGGGGCGGCCCGCGACCGTGGCGCCAAAGGTGACCGTCTGCTGGCCGGTAACACGACTCAGCAGCAAAGCCCAGGCGGCTTGTAGCAAGGTATTGAGCGTTACTCGCTCGTGACGCGCCACTTCTTGCAGCCAGTCGACATGCTGGCTATCTAGTTCGCTGCGATATATCCCAGGCTCCGTTGCCGAGCCGGTGGCAGCGGGCAAGGCTTCGACCAGGCGAGTCGGCTCTTCTACCTGTCCAAGCCGTTCACGCCAGAAGGATTCACTCGCCTCGACCTTGCGCTCTTCCAACCACTCGATGTAATCGCGATAGCGGCCGGCGCGTGCGGGCAAGGGAGAACCCTCATAATGCCGAATGACCTCTCCCAGCAATTGAGCGCCACTCCAGCCATCCAGCAGTAGGTGATGACTCGTCCAGATCAAGTGGTGACGTGTCTCGTCGACTTTCACCAAGGCCACACGCATCAAAGGTGGCTTGGTCAAATCCATAGCGCGATGTTGCTCCTGGGCCAGGTCGTCAAGCTCCACCTTCTGGCTCTCTCGAGCGTGCCAATCCGCCTCGAACCAGGGTAACTCGGCCCGTCTGGCAACCCACTGCAGCGGTGTATCGTCCTGACTCAGAAAACCGCTGCGTAGGATGTCGTGACGTTCCACCACCGCTTCCCAGGCCGACTTGAAGCGGCGTGGATCAAGGCCATCGATATCCACCCGCAACTGGTTGAGGTAAGCGCTTCCATGCACGTCGTATAAGCTATGGAACAGCATGCCCTGCTGCATCGGTGACAGCGGGTAGAGATCAGCCAGGTTGTCGAAATCGAGTGGCAGACGGTCCAGGCGTTTCTGGCTGATGGTCGCCAGCGGGAAATCCGAGGGCGTTGCCCCGTGTACGCCACTGGTACAGTGAGCTACCAGCGCCTCCAGCTCTCGTTGGAAACAATCGACCAGGGCCTGCACGGTGGCATGACGATAGCGCGCCTGGCTGAAGCGTAGGCTCAGCGTGAGTCGGCCGGCATAAACCTGGCCGTTGATCACCAGCTCGTGCTGCTGTGGAGCATCGTCATCGAAGCAGGTACCGGCGCTTTCCCGGGCAGGGCTCCAGAGCGCTGCGTCGTCGAAACTGCCGTCGAATTGCCCTAGGTAGTTGAACACCACTTGGGCCTTGGGCAGGGCATGCAGTGCTTGCTGCTGCCCAGTACTGCCCAGGTGCTTGAAGACTCCGTAGCCAAGCCCTTTGTGCGGAGTCTCACGCAAGCCCTCCTTGACGCGCTTCAACGCCTGCTCCAACTCCCCTTGGGGCGCGAGCACCACGGGGAACAGGCTGGTAAACCAGCCTACGCTGCGCGATAGGTCGATGCCCTCGAACAGGTCCTCGCGGCCATGACCTTCCAGGTCGATCAATATCCGTTCGTGACCGCTCCAAGCGCATAGCGCCCTGCCCAAGGCAGTCAGCAGGATATCGTTGACCTGGGTGCGGTAGGCCGTCGGCGCCGCCTTGAGCAGCGCCTCGGTACGGGCTTCGTCCAACTGCAGTTGGATACTGGTTTGCCAGGCACTGGTATTCTCACCGTCCGGTTCGTCGCAGGGTAGCTCAACGGGCACCCCGGCCAGACGCTGCCAATGGCCTAGTTCATCGCCATGGGTCTCGGCATAGCCTTGCAAGGCCCCGGCCCAATCCAGCAGGCTGCTGCTCTTTTCTGCCAGTTCGATGGCCTTCCCAGTCCGCACCTGGGAATAAGCCGCCCGTAGGTCTTCGAGCAGGATGCGCCACGACACGCCGTCCACCACCAGGTGATGAATGGCCAGCAGCAGTCGCCAGCTCCCGTCGTCCACCTCGATGGCCAGCGCTCGCAGCAATGGCCCTTCGCTAAGGTCCAGGCTTCGCTGAGCGCTCTCGCACAAGGCTTCGATCTCTGCGGCATCGCTGGCCTGGCGCACCCATAGCAGTTCCTGCTCCTGGACATCCGCCACTTCTGCATAATGCTGCCGCCAGGCACCGTCGACATCCTGCCAGTAACGCAGCCGCAGACTGTCATGATGCCGGACGAGCGCACTCAGCGCCTGCGACAACGCCGTTGTGTCGAGTGCCTCTCGACTATGCAGCAATACCGCCTGGTTCCAGTGGTGACGTGCCGGTATCGCCTGGGCAAAGAACTCAGCCTGGAACGGCAACAGCGGCACTTCGCCTTCGGCACTACCGAAGCTCGAGGCCAACGTCTCGCTCGTCGCCTCGGCCACCGCTGCCAATTCGGCCACGCTCTGACGTTCGAACAGTTGGCGGGGCGTAATCTTCCAGCCGGCCTGGAGAAGACGCGAGACGATCTGCAGGCTGAGAATCGAGTCGCCACCCAGCTCGAAGAAGTTATCGTGGCGGCCCACCCGTTCGACGCTCAATACTTCTGACCAAATTGCCGCTAACGCTTCTTCCATCTCGCCCTGCGGCGGCTCGTGGGCGTCGCCACCAGTGAACTCCGGCTCTGGCAGTGCCTTGCGGTCCACCTTGCCGTTGGGGCTCAGCGGCAGCGCTGCCAGCGGTACCACCAACCCCGGCACCATGTAGTCCGGTAGCTTTTGGCCCAGCGCTTCACGTAGTGAGCTAATATCGAGCTCACTATCGGCTTGGGGAACCACATAAGCGACTAGCCTAGAACCAACGGGGCCTTCTTGTGCCATCACCACCGCCTCGCGAACCTTCGGCTGAGAGAGCAGCTCGGCTTCAATCTCGCCAAGCTCGATACGCAGGCCGCGGATTTTCACTTGATGGTCTAGGCGGCCCAGGTACTCGAGCTGGCCGTCCTCACGCCAGCGCACCAGGTCGCCGGTGCGGTAGAGGCGTTCTCCCTCAATGAACGGGTCGGCGATAAACCGCTCTGAGGTAAGGTCTGGACGGTGTAGGTAGCCCCGTGCCAACCCAATGCCTCCGAGATAGAGCTCCCCGGCGACCCCGGGCGGTGTCAAATTAAGATCACCGTCCAGTACGTAAGTGCGGATACCGGCGATCGGTTGGCCAATCGCGACTTGGTTGCGCCCATCCTCTTGGCAGGTCCAGTGGGTAACGTCGATGGCGGCCTCGGTGGGGCCATAGAGGTTATAGAGCGCCGTGTGAGGCAGGCGGGCAAATACCTGATTCTGCAGCTCCGCCGGTAGCGCTTCGCCGCTGCATACCATGCGCGTCAGGCTGGTGCAGGCCTCGACGTCGCCGTGGGCCAGGAAGGCCTGCAGCATCGAGAGCACAAAGTGCAGTGTGGTGATCTTGTGGGTACGGATCAGCTCGACCAGTTGTGCCGGTTCGCGATGGGCGCCTGGTGGCGCCATCACCAGCCGCGCGCCCTGCATCAGCGGCCAGAAGAATTCCCACACCGAGACGTCGAAGCTGAACGGGGTCTTCTGCAGCACCGCATCGTCGGCCGTTAGCCGGTAGGCATCCTGCATCCACGCCAGGCGGTTGCTCAGCGCGCGATGGCGGTTGGCCGCACCCTTGGGTCGCCCGGTGGAGCCAGAGGTGTAGATAACATAGGCGAGGTGTTCGCCGTGCAGCGCCACTGCTGGATTGGTAGAAACGTGTTGTGCAATGTCCAGCTGATCCAACTCAACAATGCTCAGGCCATCGGTTATCGGCAGCGACGCGCGGAGATGCTGCTGGGTCAGCAGCAGCTCAATGCCACTGTCTTCGACCATATAAGCGAGCCGCTCTCTGGGGTAATCCGGATCCAGCGGCACATAGGCGCCGCCGGCCTTGAGGATGCCCAGCAGCCCCACCACCATCTCGATGGAGCGCTCAACAGCGATACCCACTCGGGTCTCGGGTCTTACACCTAGCCCGATCAAATAGTGGGCCAGCTGGTTGGCCCGGGCATTCAGCTCGGCGTAGCTGAGCGACTGATCGTCGAATACCAGTGCCTCGGCCTCTGGGGTTGCCGCGGCCTGGCGCTCGAACTCGTGGAAGATGGGCTCAATAGACTCACTCATCGCCTCGCGGCTACCCCAATCGAGCAGCAGGGCTTTCTCGGCATTACCAGGTAGTTCGATCGAGGAGAGTCGGGTATCTGGCTCCTCCAGCAGGATTCCCAGCACCTTCTGGTAATAACCAATCAGTCGCTGGATGGTCTGCTCCTCGAACAGGTCGGTATTGAACTCCAACGTACCAACCACTTGCTCCTGCTCGATAAGCATATCCAGGGATAGCTCAAATTTTGCACTCGTTTGTGGAATGTCGATCAGTGCAGCTGATGCCCCCTCCAACGCGAGCGCTTCGTCCTCTGACTTGAGCTGGAGACCGAACATGACCTGGAACAGCGGCTGCCGAGTCGGGTCTCGCCTAGCCTTCCGCTCTTCAAGCAATATCTCCAGTGGCATATCGGCATGGTCGAGAGAGCCCACCACATCTTTCTTGATTTGGCGACATACCTCGCCCAGGGACAGGTCCGGCTCCACTCTCGCCCGAAACGGAAGCGTGGTAATGAAAAAACCGACGACGTCTTGGAACGCCTCCTGCTGTCGGCCAGAGGATGGCACACCGATGGCAAAATCCTGCTGCCCACAATAGCGAGACAACAAGATTTGCCAGGCGGCGAACAGCGGCACGAAGGGTGTGAATCTTTCGCGCTGACAAAAGGCTTTCAGGGAGTTGGCGAGACGACCTTCCAGCACAAAACGTTGCGCATCGCCAGTGAACCCGAGCCGCTTGGGATAGGCATGATCCGTCGGGATATCCAGCGGGGGAACATCATCGCCAAGATGGTCGTTCCAGTACGCGAGCTCCTTGTGAAGGGCGCCCGTTGCCACTCTCTCCTGCTGCTGTCGCGCATAGTCGCCATACTGCACTGACAGGCTCGGAAGCTGAATATCTCCGTCCTGGTGCAAGGCCATGCGATAGGCATCGCTTAGATCGGACTCGATGATACGGTTGGACCAGGCATCCGAGATGATGTGGTGAAGACAGACGACCAGAACGTGTCGGCGCTCCTCCATCCTGATCAATCGAGCCATGAGCAGCGGTGGCTTGCCAAGATCGAAGACATGCTGCGCGACTTCCTCGATCGAACGCGCCAGCCTTTCGTCCTGCTTCGGCCCGTCCAGCCCAGTAAGGTCTTCCCTATCAAGGGAGAACGGAACATTGGAGAGTGGTATCTGCAGTGGTACGCCGTTGCGCTCGAAGAATCGCGTTCGCAGTACTCCATGGCGCTTGATCAACACTTGAAAGGCGCGCTCTAGCGCCCCAGCATCCACGCTTCCGGTTAGGCGATACGCGCGCGGCTGGTTATAGGCGGTAAGGTCCGGGGAGTAACGGTATAGGAACCAGAGCTGCTGCTGCGAGTATGACAGGGGGAACCCATTACCTTCTGAGGGCACACTGTCTCGCACCGCCGTTTCATTATCTGGTGCTGTCAGACCTGGTGAATGAACTGCTTCCTTCATGAATTACCCCTCTTCCTGAACCGTATTGCGAATGGTGTTATCGAACGGACTTGGCATCTCAGTGGGTATCGAGCTCGGCTAGCCCGCCTTCGCGCGCCTCCGAATCGCTCTCACGCAGCACACTCCCCAGCTCAGCAGCGGTGGGGTGGTCGAACACCACGCCGGGGGCTATCTCGACACCCAGTTGTTTACGGATACGGGCCACTAGCTTGATCACCAGCAGGGAGTGCCCGCCCAGCTCGAAGAAGTCTTGGTCGATGCCGATCTCCTCGCGCCCCAGCAACTCGGCCATCGACTGGCACAGGGCGGCCTCCACGGCGTCCCGCGGTTTCGTCAGCGGTCGTTGCTCACCTGCTTGGTGAGCAAGAGCGTCCAGCGCTTGGCTATCGACCTTGCCATTGCCCAAGCGGGGAAAATCCTCGACGTGGATAAAGCGAGAAGGATGCATGGGCTCGGGCAGGCGTGTGGCCAGCTGCTCGCGAAGCCGGGCCTGGCCTTCTGCGGACACGGCCTCGGCATCAGCCACCAGGAACGCCACGAGTTCCTGCCCGTTGCTGCCGCAACCGCTCAGACGCACCAGGCTCTGCTTGATCCCTGGTTGGGCTTGCAACACGCTTTCGATTTCCGCCGGTTCGATACGAAAACCGCGCCGCTTGATTTGGTCGTCGACTCGCCCGATAGGCCTTACGCCACCCTCAGGCAGCACGCACACCAGGTCGCCGGTGCGGTAGAGCCGTTCACCGGGCATGGCGGGATTTTCGACGAACGCTGCCGCATCGTGATTGAGATAGCCGCGGGCCAGTTGGGCGCCACCCAGATACAGCTCCCCTACGGCACCGGCAGGCGTTACTCCCAGGCCATCGTCCAGCACCCGACAGCGGCAGTTAGGCAACGCCTGGGTGAGTGGCAGAGGGCTGCCCATATCGTGAGACAGCGATACCGGGTGCACCAGGACGCCGACGGTCGCTTCCGTGGGGCCGTAATGGTTGTATAGCTGGATCTCGGACGAGAGCTGCGCGATGCGAGAAAGCAAGGCAGGAGAAGCCGCTTCACCGCCCAGTATCAGGGTGCTGGGCAGGCGCGGGGCGTCGCTCTCGAGCAAGGCCTCTAGATGAGACGGCACGATCTTGAGCGCATCGATGTCGGTCGCTGACATGAAACGCGCAAAGCCCTCTCCATCCTGCATGTCGTCAGGCCCGGCGATCACCAGGCGGGCACCATTGAACAAGGCGCCGAACAGTGCCGTATTGCCCAGGTCAGTGGCCAACGACCCCGTCAGTGCCCAGCGCTGGCATGTCGAGAGGTTCATGGCCCTGGTGGCAGCGGCCACATAATTGAGCAGTTGGGCGTGCTCGATCATCACGCCTTTTGGGGTGCCCGTGGAGCCTGAGGTATAGAGGAGATAGGCCACGTCACCCAGGCCTGGTTCTGGCAGTGATTCTGCGCTGTCGGTCTCTTCCACCGCTTGTGGCAAGCCCACGCAGGGGATGCCAGGAAGGGCGAACGCTGTGGATTCCGCCTCGGCATTTTCAGCGCTCACCACCAGCGCGGGCTGGGCATCCTCGAGCACCTGCCGTTTGCGGGCGGTGGGCCACTCAGGATCGAGCGGTAGATAAGCGGCACCGACACGCCATACGGCCAGTAGCAGCACGACGGCATGCGTGGAGCGCGGCAGGTCGAGTGCCACGTAGTCACCACGCTTGACGCCCTGGCTACCCAACCACCCCGCGATATCATTGACGCGGGCGTGTAGTTGGGCATAGCTCAGCGTGGTGCCCTGCTCTTCGATAGCGATGGCGTCAGGTGTTGCGTCCGCCCATGCGGCAATATGCGCCGCTACGCTGCGTTCACCAACATCGAGTGTGCCCCCCTCGAGCGCTGGCGCCTGCTGCTGATCAGGAAAAATAAGCGGTACCGAGCGTATCGTCTGCGCAGGGTCGGCCAGCCCTACCCTGAGCAACAACTGATACTGGTCCAGCAGGCACTCGGCGACCGCTCGGCTGTAGCATGAGGGGTCGGTGTAGAGCGTCGCCACTGCACCGTGCTCACTGCGGCCAATATGCAGGATGAGTTCGAATGGAGACGAGGGCCCAGGCAGCGCCCGCAAATGCCAGCGTACCTCCGCGGCATCGTGATCCCTCGCCTCGCTGGCAAGAGCGAACCCTGCTGCTAGGTGACGCTTATCGGATAGCGCATCCACCGGCCAGTACTCCTGGGCCTGTATGTGCGCTTCGAGTTGTTCGGATAGGCGCACGATCCAATCGGAGAAGCCGCGATCCATGACCCCGTCAACCAGCACCGGCAGGACTTTATCGAAGAGGCCAATCGCCCCCTGCATCACCTCGTAATCCTGCCGGCAGTCGTGCTGCCAACCGCCCAGCGCGCACTCGCTGCCGCTGATCCTGGCGAGTAACGCCCACCAAACCGCCTGCAGCACAGCCTCTGCGGATACCTGAAGCTCGTCGGCCAGGCCATCGATGCGCGCGACCAAGTCGGGTTCGAGTGCCCAGGCCACGTGCTCATACGCTGGGCTCGATGCAGGCTGGCCCAAGCGCCTGGCAGGCAGACGCCACGCCCCCGCTTGCTCAGCGCCTTGCTGATGCGCCTGCCAGTACTCACGCCCTTGTTGGGCGTCTTCGTCACTTTCGAGGGACGCACGCCATTCGATGAATTGGGAATACTGCAGCGCCGGCTCATCATCGGCGGCGCCGCCCAGGGCATAGGCATCCGGTAGCGCCGAGAACAGCGCTTGCAGACTGCCACGATCCGCTGCCAGCGCCGAGACTGCCAGGAGCAGTGCCCATGCGGTGTCACCGGTTCGCAGCAGTGCCGGGCGAAGCAGCTCGCCGTGCTCGACGGCCAGGGGGTGCTGGCGAAGCGCCTCGGCATGCTCGTCAAGCCGTGTTTCCTTATCATCGCGGCCGCGCAAGTCCTCGTGCAGCCACTCGATATCAGCAAGGGCGTCGAGTGCCTGATGCCTCAGCCCACGGTACCCCGCTACCTTGCAAAGCGCCGTTGACAGGGCTTCGTGCTGCAGCCTGAGATCGCTCAGTGTGCGCTCCAGCCGCGATACATCCAGCGCCCCCTCAATATCGATCGCCATGATGTGGACTTGCGGCGACGCCATCGCTGAGGCGTCACCTTCCTGGGTATCCAACGCCGTCAGCACCGCGCGCTGTTCAGGGCTCAGCGGCCAATGGGCCAGGTCCGGCCGTTCGGTTATCGCATTCATCGATTGACTCCCCATACCCGTGGCTTCATTGACCGACCAACTCGGCATCGGCGCTTGCCCCTTGGGTCTCTGCCAATGCCGAGCGCTGGTAGATATCTCCCATCGCCACCACGATCTTGCGTGGCCCTTCAAAGGGATCCCGGGCATGGGCCGCCAGCATGTTGTCGACCATCACGACATCGCCCTGGCGCCAGTCGAAGCGCACGGCACATGCTTCGTAGGCCTCGCCAACGATCTGCATGATCTCGTCACTGATGACGGAGCCATCGCCGAAGTAGACATTGCGCGGCAGACGCTCCTGGCCGACCAGGCCAAGCAGGTCGTCTCTCACGTCAGGCTCGAGACAGCTGACGTGGTGGAGCTGCACCTGATTGAAGAACACCCGGTCGCCGGTCACCGGATGCGTTACCACTGCTGGGCAGCGCGTGCGTGTCTGCAACTCATCGTCGCCAAACCACTGCCAGTCGATGCCCGCCTCTTCCAGCCGGGCCTCCACCTCCCCCTTGCTATCGGTCTTGAAGAAGTCCCGCCAGCTCACGTCCAGGTTGCGGGTGAAGGTGCGTACATAAAGCAGTTCCTTGCGCTCGAACGCCTCCACTACGTCGGCGGGCAGCTGGCGCAGCATCTCGCGACAGTCCACGATCGGGGTGGCCCCTCCAACAGCAGAGGGGTACTCGCAGAAGAACAGTTGTTTGCGCGGCCAGCGATCCAGATGCGAGCTTTCGTTGTGATAGAGAATCATCTGGCGCTCGGGATAAGGGGTAGAACGGTAGGTATTGCGCCCCCCTTCTTTCTTGGGAAGATCACCATAGTTGCCATATAAGCCCGGCTGAATCGCCTCGGCAAAGGCTTCGAAATCTTGGGGTGTCGTGAGGCGGAAATTACGGAAGAGTATGCCTGCGTGCTTACGTAAATGTTGCTCGATGACGTCGCGCTGTGACGTCGCCCACTCCACTGCATCAAGGTCCGCATCGGTTGCCTCGATCACGAGAGGGAAAACTCTTTTCTCATCGAGCAATAAGGTACGCACTGGCGCTTCCGCTTTGGAAGAGGTGCGTGCACTTGGTTGGGATTTAAGGCTGCCGAGCTTGTTGAGCTTGGCGCCTTTGGCAAGCTTGCTTTGCATAGCGTGTTTCTCCTTAACAGGTAGGCGAAACTCCTCAATGTGGCGGCTAGGGGCTTCCACGATCTGCGCCAGTAGCGACTGCCACGCCCCTGTCAGCTGCTCGATGGTGTCGTGTCGATAAAGGGCCGTGGCGTATACCCACTCGACCGAGAGCCCGGCGTCACGCTCTTCCACGAATAGCGCCATGTCGAACTTCGACTCCCGCCTGGGCTGGGGCATGACCTCGACCTCCAGCCCCGGAATGGAGAAGCGCTCGGTTGGCGTGTTTTGTAGTACGAAGAGGGTTTGTATCAGCGGTGAACGATCTCGCTCACGGGAGCTACCCGATAGCTCGACGATCCTGTCGAGCGGGACGTTTTGATGGTCGAAAGCATCCAGCACACTGGTCTGGACTTGTTCGAGCCAGTGGCAGAAATCGATCTGCTCATCCGTCAAGCGAGATCGCAGCGGGATTACATTGACGAAGAAACCAATCAGCGGCTCCACATCGGGATGCTGGCGGCCGGCGACATCGGTGCCCACCACCAGGTCTTGCTGCCGTGTCTGACGATGCATCATGAGCAGGAAACTCGCCAAGAGCAGGGTAAATAGCGTGGTGCCACGCTCTGCTGCGAGCCGATTCAACGACGCTGACAGCTCGGGACTTAGCTGCGTGCGGAAAGCCTTACCCGCATGCGATGCCTGGCTGGGCCTGGAGAAGTCGGATGGGAGTGTCGAGAGCGGCGGCGCACTCTTTAGATAACGCCGCCAGAAAGCCGCGCTTTTCTCGAACGCCTCTCCCGACAGGGCTTTCTCATGCCAAGCGGCATAGTCCACGTACTGTATGGGCAGCTCGGGAAGCTCGCTCTCTTTCTCATCGATCAGCGCCCGATAGGTCGTGACAAACTCTTTGATAAAGACGGCTTCCGACCAACCGTCGAAGACAATGTGGTGGATGACCAGTATCAGGCCGTGGTCCTGGTCGCCAAAACGTAGCAGGCACGCTTTTATAAGGGGCCCCGTAGCCAGGTCAAACGCACTGCTCGCATACTCCGCAAACATTTCCTGCCGATATCGCTGCTGCTCATGCTCCGACAGGCCACGGCAATCCAGAACGGGCAGATCGACGATCAGTCGATCTTCGATGACCGCAATGGGCTCGCCGTGCTCGTTCTGCGGATAGCGTGTACGCAAGATTTCATGCCGTGCCACGATAGCATTGAGGGTGTTCTGCAAGACATCCAGGCACAGCTCTCCTTTCAGGGAAAACAGTGCAGGCAAATTGTAGGCGGCACGTTCTTGGTCACGGGTCTGACTCGCCAAGCGATCCACCAGCCAGAGCCGACGCTGGGCAGGTGCCAAAGGTAGCGCGTTGTGCCGCGGAATGGGCACCAGCGCATCCCGGTGGGGCATCCCGCTGCTCGCCATCGAGCGCGTTGCGAAGCGTTCGATCTCTTCACTCTGAGCGTCAAGATACGGCGTCTCCATCAGGACTCGAGTCGGGAAATCGATCTGCCAGCACTCACTGATACGTCCCGCCAGCTGCACCGCCGCAAGTGAGTTACCCCCGCTGGCGAAGAAGTGGGCATCGCTTGCCAACGGCTTGTCGTCGTCAATTTTCAACACCTGGCGCCAGAGCTTTGCCAGGGTGCGCTGCGTTTCATTCTCGGCCGTGGTTTCGGCAGCGTGCCCAGACGCTGTCGGGCCAGCGGGTGGGTCTCCTTCCTCGCCATCGTCGCTACCGCTGACGAAGTAGCCGAAGGCGTGAATAGCGTAGGCATCCAGGCTGCCGGCCTCCCAGCCCTGGCGGCAGGCACTGCGCTGCAGCTTGCCGCTGGTAGTCTTGGGCAGGCCGCCGGGATTGAGCAGCACGGCGACTGCCAGGGGCTCGTGGCAGGCGGTTCCTACCGCCTCGCTCAGGGCATCGATCAGCTTCTCGGCGGGCACCAGCTTCTGCATGCCGCGGGAGATTTCCGTCGCCACGCCGATCCCTTCATCCCCCTCCGGCGTGGTGACGGCAAAGGCCGCTACCCGCCCCTTGCGCACCGCTTCCACCTCGGCTTCGATGCCGCACTCGATGTCCTGGGGGTAGACGTTATGGCCGCGCAGGATGATCAAGTCCTTGATACGCCCAGCGATGTACAGCTGCCCGTCATGCAGGAAGCCCAGGTCGCCGGTGCGCAGCCAGCGCCCCACACTGCCGCCGGCGTCTTGCTCACCGTCAGCGGATTGCCAATTCACCCCATCGCGGCTGACGAAGGTGTGTGCCGTTGCCACGCTGTTCTGCCAATAGCCCAGGGCCACGCTGGGCCCATGCACCCAGATCTCGCCCACCTCGCCCGCCGGCAGGGAGTGGTGGCCCTGGGGGTCGACGATATCGATCCTGTGGTCGGGTGGCGGCGTGCCGCAGCCTACCAGGGTGTTGCCCTCCGCCGCGGGGCTGGCTTGCCCCTGCGCCAGCGACGACTGGGAAAACGCCGTACCCACCACGCCAGTATCGCGTGGGTTGCACGTTACCAGCAGCGTGGCTTCGGCCAGCCCATAGCAGGGGGCAGCCGTGTCGGCGGCGAAGCCCGCCGGGCGGAAGCGCTCGATGAAGCCGGTAAAGGTCGCGTGGCGCACCGGCTCGGCGCCCGAGAACGCCACTCGCCAACTGGAGAGGTCCAGCGCGGCGAGCTGGTCGTCGCGAATGCGCTCGAGGCATAGGCGGTAGGCGAAGTCGGGGCCGCCGCTGACGGTGCCACGGTGGCGGGAGATCGCCTCCAGCCAGCGCACCGGGCGCTGAAGAAAGAAGGTCGGGCTCATCAGCACGGCGGGAATGCCGCGATAGATGGGTTGCAGCAAGCCGCCGATCAGGCCCATGTCGTGATACAGCGGCAGCCAGCTGACGAAGACATCATCGGCACCGATCGAGAACCCCGAGGCAATGGCCCGCTCATTGGCCATCAGGTTGCCATGGCTGACCATCACCCCCTTGGGCGTGGCCGTGGAGCCCGAGGTGTATTGCAGGAAGGCCACGTCGCCCCGCTGCGGGCGATGCTCGCGCCACTGGTCGGCGCGGGACTCGTCCACGGCATCCACCGGGATCAGCTCGGTGCTAACGAAGCCCTCGCCGGCCGATGCCAGTACATCGATGATCGCCGCCGAGGTCAGCACGCAGGCGGCCTGGGAGTCGGCGGCGATGGCCAGCAGGCGTGCCAGGTGCTGCTGTTTGGCCGATTCCGGGGGGAACACCGGCACGGCGATCACCCCGGCATACAGGCAGGCGAAGAACGCCACCACGTAGTGCTCGTCGTTGTCGAGCAGGATCAGGGCACGCTCGCCCGCCGGGAACCGCTGCTGGAGCTCGCTGGCCAGGGTACGCGAACGCCGCTCCAGGGTGGCGTAGTCGAGGGTGATCTCGCCTTGGGCGCTGACCACGATCAAGGCACTATCGGTGGGC
The DNA here is from genome assembly GCF_000246875.1 of Halomonas sp. KM-1. Lineage (NCBI taxonomy): Bacteria > Pseudomonadati > Pseudomonadota > Gammaproteobacteria > Oceanospirillales > Halomonadaceae > Halomonas > Halomonas sp. KM-1. The sequence goes on along the minus strand of NZ_BAEU01000109.1, from coordinate 57,365 downwards.
CGCTCGCTGGCCAGCCTTGACAAGTGCTCGACGAAGTCACGGGGGTGATCGGTGCTGGGTGCGGCGGTGTGTGCTGCGTTCATATGCGTACCTACTGAAAGTCAGACCCGGGGATGGCGTATCAAAAGGTGGTGTTGGCGAGGTTGCCGTGGCCTTCCGCCATGGCCACCACGACCTTGCGCGGTCCCTTGAAAGGTGTACGTGCGTGGGCGACCAGCATGTTGTCGAGCATCAGCACATCGCCCGCCTGCCAGGGAAAGATCACGGTCTCTGCGTCCAATACGCCGCGAATCTCATCGAAGATGGCGTCGTCGATGGGGCTCCCGTCGGCGAAGTAGACGTTGCGCGGCATGTCTTCGGGGTCGAGCAACTCTTCCAGCGATTCACGCACTTCCGGCTGCAGGTTGGAGACGTGAAACAGGTGGCCCTGGTTGAACCACACCCGCTCACCGGTGACGGGATGGGTTTCCATGCTCTGGCACAACTGCTTGGTGCGTAGATCGCCATCCGGCTTCCACTCCCAGCGGATACCGGCACGACGGCAGAATGCCTCGACCTCGGCGCGATCGTCGGTGTTGAAGACCTGCTGCCAGGGCACGTCGAAATCGCCGTAGTTGCGTACATAGAGGATGCCGGGCTCGAAGCGCTCGCGGATCTCCACGGGCATGCGGCGGTAGATGGCACGGCTGTCGGCAATCGGCGTTTCGCCGCCCTCCGGCGAAGCGGTGACGCAGTGGAACCAGATCTTCATCGGCCACTCGCGGGTATAGGCCTGCTCGTTGTGCAGCGGGATATGCTGATGAGCAGGATATTCGGTGGAGGTATAGATGCCTGACGAAACCGCTGAGCGTGGCGTTGAAGCGAACTCATAGCTCAGCAGTGGATGTCCAAAGGCGGCGGCAAACTGCTGAAAAGCGTCGACCGAGGGCACCTGGAAGCCACGCAGCAGCACCCCGCCAAACCGTGTCACCAGCGTCTCGACATCGGCACGCAGTTCGCTGAAGGCTTCCAATAACGGCTGGTTCTCATACGCCGGGGAGATCAGACTGGGCAGTTCCGACCCTGTAGGCGCCTTACGCTCGAAGGCTTCTGCGGCGTGTTTCACTGGTGTTGTGCCATTGCTGTGCAAGGCTGGCCTCCTAAAGAGTGTGTGCTGTAGCGTTCGCTCGCCGTCCTGTCGGCACAGGCCAGCGCGGCGATATAGCCTGCCGGCGCGCTGATCGCCCAGGCTTCCAGGGGTGGGGCGGCCAAGCGGTAATCGAGCCGGTAGGCGTTGCGCTGGCCAGACGAGAGGAAGACCGACAGCGCCGGTAGATGCTCGGCGATCCCCACGCCCAAGGCCTTGAGCGTTGCCTCCTTCACGACCCAGCGCTCGATCAGGGGCAAGCCCCCTTCTCCCCCGTCGTGCTCGGCCCGCTCGCTCGGCGATAAAAGCAGGTCGTAAAGCGCTTCGAGCTCGGCGTCGGTATGCTGCCGCTCGATGTCGACCCCCACCGCACCGCTGGACGCCAGTGCAATGAGGGCAACGTTGCCGGCATGCGAGACGTTGAACGCCGGCCCCTCGACACCGGACAGCAGCGGCTTGCCGTAGGCGTTCTCGCTGAACGTCAGCGCATCGGCCGCCACCCCGACTCGCTCCGACAGCAGCCGACGCAGTGCTGCACGGGTGGCAACGGCTCGTACACGATCCGCCAGGTGGTGAAAGCGCCGGGCCCTCGCCTGCTCTGTGTGGCTGAGCAGTCGCCAGGCGTCTGGTGTCGGCTCCCTGCCGGTATCCAGCAGCAACTGCCAGACCTCCAGCTCCGTGGGTACCGATTCAGCCAACGGCAGGCGCTGCATGGGGCACCTCCGCTAGCCGTGAACTCAGCGAATGTTCGATGGCCGCCAGTACTTGCGCCTCCTGCTGGCGAATGAAGAAGTGCCCGCCCTCGAACCACTCCAGAGAGAAAGCCCCGCCCGCCTCACGTCGCCATGCCTCCAGGCGTTCGCTTTCGATGTCGTCATCACGTCCGGCGAAGACCTGCAGCGGATAGTCGAGCGGTGGCCTGCCGCGATAGCGGAAACCGCGGCACAGGCGGTAGTCCGCCGCCAGCACGTCGAGGGTGAGGCGCAGCAGCTCGGGACTTGCGAATACCTCCTCGGGGGTGCCGCCCTGCTGACGCAGGTCGGCGACCAGGGCCTCGTCGTTGTCGAGCCCGGCGAAGCGCTGCGGATCGCGCATTGAGGGCGCCGGGCTCCCCGAGGCGAACAGCATGCGCGGCTGGGGGCGCCCCACATCGTGCAGGCGCAACGCCATACCGTGGGCCAGCAGCGCGCCCATGCTGTGCCCGAACAGGGCAAAGTCGCCGCGCATGCGCGTCGCCTGCTCCTCGCACAGGCGCACCACCAGGGTCTCGAAATCCTTGATGAACGGCTCGCCCAGGCGCTCGCCCCGCCCCGGTAGCTCAATGGGGTGAACCTCGACCCATGCCGGCAAGCGGCGCTTCCAGCGCAGGTACATGGTGGCGCTGGCCCCCGCGCAGGGCAGACAGAGCAGCTTCATCCGTTGGGGATGCATCTGCCTACTCCGCTTCCGCCGTGGCTTGCTGCTCTTCCATCCACTTGCGTAGCGAGAGCGGCCGCATGTCGGTCCAGGTCTTTTCCACGTAGTCGAGGCAGGTCTGCTTGTCGCCGAGTACGCCGGTATCTTTCCAGCCGGCGGGAATCGCCTTCCACTCGGGCCACAGGGAGTACTGCTCTTCGTGGTTGACCAGGACGCGGAACATCCCGTCTTCGCGATCGAAACAACTCGTCATGACGCTTACCTCGTCGGTGCATGGTTTTTTCGAAGCATGCTATTGCTTCTCATTTACCATGACGAACGAGGGGCGAAAGAATTTAAGCCAAGCACAGGCTCATAAGCGAAAGGAGGGAATAGAGAGGAGAGAGAAGAGAGAAGAGAGAAGAGAACGTTACTTGTCTTTGGGGGGTACCAGCCCGGTTATCGTCCAGAGGCGCTCGGCCTCGCGGAAGGCTTCACGGTGTGTCGGCGACGCCGCCAACCAGGCATGTAGCTCCCGGTGCCCGGCATCATCAAGCTCACCATCGTGCATAAGCATCAACCAGTCGAGGGCTGCCTGCCATACAGCATCGCTACCATTGCCCATTTCCACATTGCCTCTTGTCGGGTTGTTGGCCATGGAGACAAGGCCAATTGCAACCATTGTAACAAGATAGCAACAGCGAAGAGATGACAGCAGTCAATCGGCGAAGAGACAACCTCGGCAATGGCTGAGTGCATCGCGAATCATGAAGTTGACCAGCGTGGTCGAAACACCTAGCTGCTCGGCCACCTCACGCTGGGTATGCCCGCCCATGCGATACAGCTCGAAGGCCCGGCGCGTGCGGTCGGGCAATTCGTCCAAGGCCCGCACGACCCGCTCCAACGCCTGGCGATCGATCTCGATGGCCTCGGGAGAGCCGCTCGGCACAGCCACCAGCTCGCCCTGCTCCTCCTCCTTGAACAGAGCCGACTCGAACAGGCACCGCCGCTGTCGGTCGATCGCGAGATTGCGCACCACGCGAGAAGCATAGGCAATAGGCTGCCTGATGCTGAAGACGGCCTGCGCTTCCGATATCTTCAGGTAGGCATCCTGCACAATATCGTCTGCCTGATCGGCGCTACCCAGAATCCTCATCGCCACGCAACAGAGTCGCGCCCGGTGATTGACGAAGATATCTTCGATCTCCGCTCTCCATTTGCACGCGTCCACCGCCAGGCCTCCTGCCTATACGAACAACGAGATGGACATCTTGATGAGCCACGCCAACAATGTCAAATGATAATCATTACTATAAATATTCTTATCTTACTGTCACAACAGGCATTGAGGCCGCTTGAAGTGAAAAAGCCGCAACCCCGAGGGTTGCGGCTTTCGTGGAGCCTGGGTCAGGACGTCATGCCATCAGGCAGTGGCCTGCTGATAGCGGCGCTCCACCTCTTCCCAGTCGATCACGTTGAAGAACTCGGCGATGTAGTCCGGGCGCTTGTTCTGGAACTTCAGGTAGTAGGCGTGCTCCCACACGTCCAGACCCAGCACCGGGGTGTTGCCGTTGGAGATGGGGCTGTCCTGGTTGAGGCTGTTCTCCACCACCAGCTTCTTCTCCGGGGTAACGCTGAGCCAGGCCCAACCGCTGCCGAAGCGACCCAGGGCCGCTTTGGTGAAGGCATCCTTGAAGGCCTCGAAGCCACCCAGCTCACTGTCGATGGCTGCGGCCACCTTGCCCTTGGGCTGGCCACCGCCGTTGGGCGACATCATCTGCCAGAACATGGTGTGGTTGGAGTGACCACCGCCGTTGTTGATCACCGCCTGGCGCTTGTCGGCCGGCACGCGATCGAGGTTGGCGAGCAGCTCGTCGACCGGCATGTCCTCCAGACCCGTTCCCTCGAGGGCAGCATTCAGGTTGTTGACATAGGTCTGGTGGTGACGCGAGTGGTGGATCTCCATGGTCATGGCATCGATGTGCGGCTCGAGCGCATCGTAGGCGTACGGCAGGTCAGGGAGGGTGTGTGCCATGTTGGTCATCTCCTTTGGTGTCAGTGGTTGTGCTGCAATCAAATGAGGTGCGGTCGCCGAGCGGCGATTTCAACCGTCCCGAGCTCCTTTTTCTCAAGGCACGAACACCCTACACCAGACAGAGTGCCCTCGCCCAGAACGTAAAGGCCAATCGGCAAGAAGCCGGCTCATTGCGGAACCGGCTTCTGTGGACATGACGGAGAGAGCTCAGAGCTTGCTCTCGAGCTCCGGCAGGATCTGGAACAGGTCGCCGACGAGACCGTAATCCGCCACCTGGAAGATCGGCGCTTCCTCGTCCTTGTTGATCGCCACGATCACCTTGGAGTCCTTCATGCCGGCCAGGTGCTGAATCGCACCGCTGATGCCCACGGCAATGTAGAGCTCCGGCGCGACGATCTTGCCGGTCTGCCCCACCTGCATGTCGTTGGGCACGAAGCCGGCGTCTACCGCAGCGCGGGAGGCGCCAATGGCGGCGCCCAGCTTGTCGGCGATGCCGTCGAGCAGCTTGAAGTTCTCGCCGCTGCCCATGCCGCGCCCGCCGGAGATGACCACCTTGGCCGCCGCCAGTTCGGGACGGTCGCTCTGGGCCAGCTCCTGCTTGACGAAGCTGGACTGGCTATTGTCGGCAACGATATCGACATTCTCGACAGCTGCGCTACCGCCTTCGCCGACGGCATCGAAGCCGGTGCTGCGCACGGTGATCACCTTGAGGCTGTCGGCACTCTTCACCGTGGCGATGGCGTTGCCGGCGTAGATCGGACGCTTGAAGGTGTCGGCGTCGACCACTTCGACGATCTCGGAGATCTGGCTGACGTCCTTTAGCGCGGCAACCCGCGGCAGCACGTTCTTGCCGGTGGTGGTGGCAGCGGCCAGCACGTGGCTGTAGCCACCGGCCAGCTCGGCCAGCAGCGCGCCCATGGGCTCGGCCAACTGGTGGGCGTAAACCGCGTTGTCGGCCACGCGGACCTTGCTCACGCCGTCGAGCTTGGCAGCGGCCTCGGCCACGGCGCCGACGTTCTCGCCGGCGACCAGCACGTCGATGTCGCCACCGATGGCCTTGGCTGCGGCAACGACGTGGGCGGTGGCACCGGCGAGCTGGCCGTCATGATGTTCTGCTAAAACCAGGATGCTCATGCGATCAGCTCCTTCAAATCACTTTGGCTTCGTTCTTCAACTTGTCCACGAGCTCGTCGACGGAGCCCACCTTGATGCCGCCCTTGCGTTCGGCCGGCGATTCGACCTTGAGCAGCGTGAGCTTGCTGGCCACCTCGACGCCGTAATCGGCCGGGCTCTTGACGTCTAGCGGCTTCTTCTTGGCCTTCATGATGTCGGGCAGCTTGGCGTAGCGCGGCTCGTTCAAGCGCAGGTCGGTGGTGACGATGGCCGGCAGGGAAAGCGAAACGGTCTGCAGGCCGCCGTCGATCTCGCGAGTCACCTGCAGCTTGTCGCCTTCGACCACCACCTCGGAGGCGAAGGTGCCCTGAGGCAGGCCGGCCAGTGCGGCCAGCATCTGGCCGCACTGGTTGTTGTCGGTGTCGATGGCCTGCTTGCCGAGAATGACCAGCCCCGGCTGCTCCTCTTCCACCACCTTGGCCAGCAGCTTGGCCGCGGCCAGCGACTCGACGCGCTCTTCGGTCTCGACATGAATGGCCCGGTCGGCGCCCAGCGCCAGCGCGGTGCGCAGCTGCTCCTGGGCGGCCTTGGGGCCGATGGTCACCGCGACGACCTCGGTGGCCACGCCTTTCTCTTTCAGCCGCACGGCCTCTTCCACGGCGATCTCGCAGAAGGGGTTCATGGCCATCTTGACGTTGGTGAGGTCGACGTCGGAGTGATCCGCCTTGACCCGGATCTTGACGTTGTAGTCGATGACGCGTTTGACCGCGACGAGTACTTTCATGGTGTCCTCGCTTGGTTCGATGGGTGAACCTTTTCGTTAGGGACTCGCTGACGCCCATGGCGTGCCGGGAAGATCAACGACTCCGCGATTCTGTCAGCATGCCTCCGCGCACTCCAGAGCATGCCGTTTCATGCAAGCGTTTGATAGGCGCCGAAGCAAAAAACCCTGCCAATGTGCCATAGCTTGGGCTTTGGCAACAATCCCCTTGCAACAGACCGAAGCGTGGAACGTAGCACATTGGCATCGTAGGGGTATCCTGAGTCGTTTATTATGCCTATCATGAAGAATATCGAGAAGCAAACGACCGTTTTATTTTCCTTCGACGTTGGTGGCACATCCGCTCCGACGCCGAAGCCGAGGGAGGAGCGACTGGCATGTCTGAGCAAGTAGAACGCGATTCGATGGATTTCGACGTGGTGATCGTCGGCGCCGGCCCTTCCGGGCTGTCTGCCGCCTGCCGCCTGATGCAGCAGGCGGGCGAGGCCGGCCAGGAGCTGACCGTCTGCGTGGTGGAAAAGGGCTCCGAGGTCGGCGCCCACATTCTCTCGGGCGCCGTGTTCGAGCCCCGCGCGCTGGCCGAGCTGTTCCCCGACTGGGAAGAGCGTGACGCCCCGCTGACTACCCCCGCCACCCGCGATGAGGTCTACCTGCTCAAGGATGCCGAGAAGGCGCAAAAGCTGCCCAATGCCCTGGTACCCAAGAGCATGCACAACACCGGCGGCGACATGAAGCGCTACGTGATCAGCGCCGGCAATCTGTGCCGCTGGCTGGCCGAGCAGGCCGAAGGGCTGGGTGTCGAGGTGTTTCCGGGCTTCGCCGCCCAGGAAGTACTGCACGACGAGGACGGCACGGTACGCGGCATCCTCATCGGCGACATGGGCGTGGCCGCCGACGGCACCCCCAAGGATAGCTATACACCGGGAATGGAGCTGCGCGCCAAGTACACCCTGTTTGCCGAAGGCGCACGCGGCCATCTGGGCAAGGGCCTGATCTCGCGCTTCAAGCTCGACGCAGGCAAGGACCCTCAGCATTACGGCATCGGTCTCAAGGAGCTGTGGGACATCCCCGCCGAGCAGCACGAGCCGGGATTGGTCCTGCATGGTTCTGGCTGGCCGCTGGCCAAGGACACCCACGGCGGCTGGTTCCTCTATCACGCCGAGAATAATCAGGTAGTAGTCGGCCTGATCATGGACCTCTCCTACCGGAACCCCTGGCTCTCGCCGTTCGACGAGTTCCAGCGCATGAAGCACCATCCGGTACTGGCCAAGCACCTGGAGGGCGGCAAGCGCGTGGCCTACGGCGCGCGGGCCATCACCAAGGGCGGCCTCAACTGTCTGCCGAAGATGACCTTCCCCGGCGGACTGTTGATCGGCTGCGACGCCGGCACGCTCAACTTCGCCAAGATCAAGGGCCTGCACACGGCGATGAAATCCGGCCTGGTGGCCGCCGAAGCGGTGTTCGAAGCGATCGCCGCCGGCGATGAAGGCGGCCAGGAACTGACCGCCTTCAATGAGAAGTGGGAAGCGAGCTGGGCCTACGCCGAACTCAAGGAAACCGCCAGCTTCGGCCCGGCGATCCACAAGTACGGTACCGTGGGCGGCGGGGCTTACAACTTCGCCAATCAACTGTTGGGCGGCAAGCTGCCTAACCTGCACGACACCACCGCGGACCATGCCGCCCTGAAGCCGGCCGCCGAGTTCGAGAAGATCGATTACCCCAAGCCCGACGGCAAGCTCTCCTTCGACAAGCTCTCCTCGGTGTTCCTGTCCAACACCAATCACGAGGAGGATCAGCCAAGCCATCTGAAGCTGCTGGACCCGGAGATTCCCATTCGCGAGAACCTGCCGAAGTATGCCGAGCCGGCTCAGCGCTACTGCCCGGCCGGGGTCTACGAAGTGGTCGAGGACGACAACGGCAAGCCGCGTTTCCAGATCAACTTCCAGAACTGCGTGCACTGCAAGACCTGCGACATCAAGGATCCTGCGCAGAACATCAGATGGGTGGCGCCGGAGGGCGGCGGCGGTCCCAACTATCCCAACATGTAACTGACGGCTCTACTACTGAGCTGCAGCCGACGAGAAGGGCGTGCCACACGGCACGCCCTTTTCTTCATGACTTTTCCTGTCCTATCTCTTCAACCCAGCACTTTTACCAGCGCCTCGACCACCTGCTGCTGCTGTTCCGCCTCGAGGTAGGGATGCATCGGCAGGCTCAGAACCTCCTGACACACCGTCTCGGTGACCGGCAAGCTGCAGTCGGGATCGGCCACGGCGGGCTGGTGGTTGAGCGGCAGAGGATAGTGCACCGCGGTGGGGATCCCGGCGTCAGCAAGCTTCGCCTGGACGTCGTCACGCCGCGGTACGCGAATGCTGTACTGCGCATGCACGCTGGTGTTGCCGGGCGCCAAGCAAGGCGCGTTGACGACGGCGGACTCGACCAGCAGCGCAGCGTAGCGCTCGGCCACCTGCTGCCGGAGCGCCACCTCCTCGTCGAACAGCTCGAGCTTGGCCAGCAGAACGGCGGCCTGGAGGGTATCCAGGCGGCTGTTCATACCGAGCCGGGTATGATGATAGCGGCGCGCCTCACCATGACGGGCGACGAGACGCACCTGCTCGGCCAGCTCGGCGTCGTCGGTGAACACCGCGCCACCGTCACCGTAGGCGCCGAGGGGCTTGCTGGGGAAGAAGCTGGTGCAGGCGACATGCGACAGGCCGCAGGAGCGTCGTCCGTGGCGCGTGGCGCCGAAGCTCTGCGCAGCATCCTCCACCACCGCCAGGTCGTGCTTGCTCGCCAGCGCCCCGATGGCCTCCATGTCGGCGCACTGGCCGAACATGGACACCGGCATGATGGCTCGGGTGCGCGGCGTAATCGCCGCCTCGACACTCTCGGGGTCGATCAGATAGGTGCGGGGATCGATATCGACGAAGACCGGCCTGGCACCGGCCAGCACTACGCTCTCGGCGCTGGCGATGAAGGTGAAGCCGGGCACGATCACTTCGTCTCCCGGGCCGATATCGAGCGCCATCAGGGCGATCTGCAACGCGTCGGTGCCGTTGGCACAGCCGATGCAGTGGGCCACGCCGACATAGTCGGCCAGGCGGCGCTCCAGCTCGGCCACCTCGGGTCCCATCACGTAACGCCCATGCGCCAGCACGCCCTGAATGGCGGCGTCCAGTTGCGGTTTGATGCGTGCCTGCTGCGCGGCAAGATCGATGAAGTTCACCGGCAGCCCCCTCAACCCTGTGCCGTTGCACCGGCCGCACGGGCCGGGACGATACGGGAAAGCTGGGGATGGGCCTCGCCTTCGCTCGGCGCCTCCGGAGTCGCCTGACCCAACTGATAGACGGTTTCCAGGCAGTGCCGTACGGTCTCGATGCCGAAGCCGCGCCCAGAGAGAATCTCGCGGTAACTCACGGTGTGCAGGTCGGTGAACCCACTGGAGAACTCGAACTCTTCGCCGTCGCAGCTGATGCTGCGGTAGGTGGAGTGCTGGCCACGCACGCGTTCGGGCAGATCCTCAGCGTCGATGGAGAGGAACCAGCGCACCTTGGCCTTCTCGTATTCGAGATAGCCGGCGGCCTTGTGCTCGTCATGGTAGTGCAGCACCATGCGCTGCAGCTCGCCGAAGATCACGTGCAGCATGTCGAAGAAGTGAATGCCGATTTCCGCCATCACACCGAACGACTTGCGCGAATCGCCCTTCCAACTGGCCAGATACCACGGGCCCCGTGCAGTGATGTAGGTCAGCTCGACCTCATACCGGTCGTCGCGCTGCTCGGCGATCACCTTGTCCCTGAGTTCGTGAATGGCCGGATGGTGGCGCAGCTGCATGATGCTGTAGACGCGACGCCCGGTCTCCTGTTCGACGCAGCGCAGCTCATCGAGCTGGGCCGGGGTCGAGACCAGGGGCTTTTCGCAGATCACGTCACAGCCGAGATGAAGCCCAGCCGTGATATGTGCGCTATGGAAGTGATTGGGAGAGCAGACTACCCAGTAGTCGACCGCCCTCTCGCGCTGCCGTTTGAGCCGCCAGGCATGCTCGAGAAAATATTCGAACTGGGTAAAGAACGAGCAGTCGGTCGAGATCGAGTCGATGATGCCGACCGAATCGTTGATGTCGTACGCTGCCACAAGGTCATGTCCCGTATCCTTGATCGCCTGCATGTGGCGAGGCGCGATATACCCTGCAGCGCCGATTAGCGCAAAGTTCATATTGTTCTCTCCCCAGATTTCCATTCTGTGTCATCTCCATTGAACCAGCGGCCGACGCTACACGCCAGCCGCGGGGGGATTCAAGCGTTCCCTCTTCCTGAGCGGGCCACAGGCCGTGACGGATCGCGAACCCACTCGCTCCAGGAGCCCGCATAGAGTCGTGGCAGGCTACGTCCGGCAATGGCATAGGCAAGGATATTGTGGCAGGCCGTGACCCCGGAACCACAGTAGGCCACGATGGCCTCGGCCCGCGGCAGCTCGGCCTCCAGCGCCTCGGGCGCCTTGAAGCGGCCGGTGTCGGCGAGATTGGTGGCACTGGGACGACACACCGCCCCCGGTATGTGTCCGGCAACCGGGTCGATGGGCTCTGCCTCGCCGCGAAAGCGCTCCTCGCTGCGGGCATCCACCTTGAGCTCGCGCCCCGAGAACACCTCGTCGGCGGCGATACGCGCGCTGTCATCGAAGGCTGGCTGCCACTGGCTCGGCTCGGGAAGCGGCTCCTGGCCAAGCACCAGCTCTCCGCCCGCTTCCTGCCAGGCCTTCAGCCCACCGTCGAGCACACGCACGTCGGGGTGTCCGGCCCAAATGGCCAGCATCCACCACGCCCGCGCCGCCGCCAGCTGACCGCCCATGTCGTCCAGTACCACGACGGGGCGCTGCGGGGTCACACCCAGGCGGCGCAGAGTGGCGGCAAAGTCATCGGCAGACGGCAAGGGATGGCGCCCCCCTGCCCCGGGCTCGGCCGCCAGATCGCGATCGAGGTCGAGATGCAGGCTGCCCGGCACGTGGCCCGCCTCACACAGGCGGCGACCGGCATCGAGGTCGCCCAACCTGGCGCGACAATCGAATACCTGCGGCGCCCCATCCTTTTCCAGCGCTTGCGCCAGCTCGGTGGCGGCGATGAGTACCTGTTTCATGCATGTTCTCCTTGGGCCAGCTAGCGCTCCCTGGGCCAACTAGGAAGTAGCGGTCTCGGCGGCCAATATCTCGATGGGAGCACGACACGCCAGCAGCCGGCGCCGGCCGGCCTGAATGAAGTTTACCTCGATTACCGGATCGTCGGGATTGCCCTCCACCACCACCACCTCGCCCTCGCCGAACACCGCGTGGCGTAGCCGCAGCCCGGGGCGATAATGCTGAACGGCATAGTCGGCGGTGGGCTCAGCCAACGTGGGCTCTCGCGGCACCAGCTCAATCCCTTCGCAGCCCAGGGCAGCGAGATAGCGTGATACCAGCGCAGGCGACGTCACACTGAGCTGAGACGACGTTTCCTGCGCCGCCGACAGCCGGGCGGCGATCTGCCGGCACTCAAGCCACTGGGTCTCGCCGATGAAACGGCTGGGGCGATGATCGCCGCTGTCGTGCAGCAGCAACAGCTGCTCCCGCGCCCGGGTCACGGCCACGTAGAACAGCCGCCGCTCCTCTTCCAGCCGTTCCGCCGACAGGGGGTTGTCGCGACTGTAGTGTGGAAAGTCCTCCTCGTTGACGCCGGCCACCACGACCAGCGGCCACTCGAGCCCCTTGGCGCCGTGCACGGTAGTGATCAGGATGCCGTCGTCGCGATTCTCGACCGGCCGCTCGAGCAGTTCGATGAAGGCCTCGATATCCGAGGTCTCCCCTGCCTGCTCCACCAGCACATCGAGCAGGCGCACGTCCTCTTCGCCCTTCTCACGCCTTGCGGCGGCCCGCTTGAGCACTTTTTCGGCATCCAGCGCATCGACCACGTGCGCCAACAGCCGGGCCGGGTGCCAGGCGCCGAGACGTGGCAGCTCGCACAGCAGCGTCCAGCGCCGCTTCAGGTTGCGGCGCTGCATCGGCTTGAGCCCAGCCAGCAGGGGATCGTCCCGCTCGGGGTACTGCTGCGTATGGGCCAGGCGCTGGGCCAATGCCGCCAGGCGCTCACGGGCAACGAAGGGGGTCGGCTGCTCCAGCAGCCGCAACAGGTGACCCGGGTCGTGCAGCAGCGCCGGCGTTTGCGAGAGCCGCAGATAGCCTGCCAGCGCCTGCACCAGCGGCAGACGGAAGACGAAGCGATCCTCGCGGGCCAGGCGGAACGGAATACCGGCCTGCAGCAGCTGCAGTTGCACGGGCACCGACAGCGCCCAGCTGCGCACCAGCAGGCACGCTTCACTCAGCGCCCTGCCGCCATGCCGCCAGCGCTCCAGGGTCGCCAGCAGCGCTGCCTTGCCCTGCTCGACGGCAACCTCGGTGGTCGGATTGCCGGAAGCGGCCAGGCACAGCTGATCGGGCCGGCGCCGGTTGGCGGCAATGGCATGATTGGCCAGCAGTGCCAGCGAGTGGCCATGGCGGAAGGTGGTCGAGAGCGGATAGTCGGTCGCTGCGCCGAAGGTGGCGCTGAAGTGCTCGCGCATGGTGTCGGGATGCGCGCCGCGCCATTCGTAGATGCATTGGTTGGCATCGCCCACGGCCATGACGTCCGCGCTGCGCCCCGCCAGCATGGCCAACAGGCGCAGTTGGGCCTGGTTGATGTCCTGATATTCGTCGATGATCGCCTGGTCGAGATAACCTTCCACCCTTCCGACCAGAGCAGAGTCGGCTTCCAGCGCCCGCAGCGGACGGTAGAGCAGATCGGAGTAGGTCATCAGGCCATGCTCGGCGAGCAGCGCCTCGAGGCGCTCGAAGGCCGCGGCGAAGTGCTCGCAGCCCTCGTCGAGGTCGAGTCGCTCGAGCAGCGTGGCGGCGGGCAGCATCTCGGCCTTCACCAGGCCGCAGAAGTGCGCCAGCGCCTCGAGGGTATCGCCCTCGAGGGCCATGTCGCGCCGCTCACCATCCTCCAGCACCTCCAGGGTCGCCTGCCGCAGCAGACGCTCCACCTGCCAGTCGGCGGAAATCAATCGGCGCGGGGCCAGCGCGCCCCAACGGGTCAGGCTCTGGGTCAGGCGGTGGCCGAGGGAGTGGAAGGTACGTACGTCGGGCAGTCGCTGCCCGGCGGGCGCCATCTCGAACAGCCTGCGCTGAAAGTCCTCGCGGGCCGAGCGGTTGAACATCAGCACCAGGATGCGCTGCGCCGGGACGCCTCGTGCCAGCAGGTGCAGCACGCGGGCGACCAGCGTGGTCGTCTTGCCGGCACCCGCCACCGCCGATACCCTGGCGTGTCCGGCACCGTGTTCGACGACGGCACGCTGCTCCGCGGTCAGCCTCACGAGGCCTCGGCGGGCAGTTCGCCCAGTGGCTGCCAGCTACCGGCACTGGTCAGGCCGAGTTCGACGGTGCCGTCGCCCCTGGGGCGCTGCTCGGCGGCCTCCACCAGTCGGTAATAGACGTTGCGCCCGAGGCGCGCCGCGAGACCGAAGCGCACCGGCACTTCGGGCACCTGCGCGCCCTCGGGAGTAGCACTGAGCCGCAGCCGATGCGTTTCGTCCAACCGCAGGCGATCACCGGCATGAGTGGTCAGCCACCAGCAGCCCGCAGCATCGTCATAGTCGGCGTCCACCACCACGAAGGGGCGGTCGACCACGCGAATGCGCTGCTTCTCCACCGGCGTGACCAGATAGTATTCGCCATCCTCCTCACGCCGCAGCAGCGTCGAGAGCAGGCGAACCAGGCGCGGCCGCGTCATTTCACTGCCTTCGTGGAACCAGCGCCCGTCGGCGGCGATCTCCAGGTCCATTGCGCCTGCCTGCCCCGGCTGCCAGCGGTCCAGCGGGGGAATGTCGCCATCGGGCTCGACGTGATTGAGCAGTGGGTCCAGGTTCATACGCCCCCCTTCGACATGAAACTCCCTCTTACTGCTACACCAGACCGGCTCGGGCCAGGATATCGCGCGTCTCGTCGCTGGGCTCGGGCGCCGCACCACGGAACAGGCGGTAGAAGTTGGCCGTGGTCTGCATGGCAACCTCCTCGACGCTGATGCCCCGCTCCTCGGCGATGCATTCGGCGACCTCCACCACCCAGGCCGGCTCATTGGGCTTGCCGCGATACGGCACCGGCGCCAGGTAGGGGCTGTCGGTCTCGATCAGCAGTCGGTCGAGGGGCACCCGGCGCGCCACTTCACGCAGCGATTCGGCGTTGCGGAAGGTGACGATACCCGACAGCGAGATGTAGAAGCCGTGACGCACCGCCTCCCGCGCCATCTCGAGATCCTCGGTAAAACAGTGCAGCACCCCGCCGATGGCCGGATCGCTGTGCTCGCGTATCAGCTCAAGCGTCTCCTCGCGGGCATCGCGGGTATGCACGATCACCGGCAGTTCGAGCTCGGTGGCGGCCACCAGCTGACGCCGGAAACGCTCGCGCTGCACCTCCCGCGACGGCACCCGGTCAGGGGTCTTGTCGAGATAATGATAGTCCAGACCGCACTCGCCGATGGCGACCGCGCCGAAGCGCTCCGCGGCTTCCTTGATGGCCTCGATCTCCGGCTCACGCTCCAGCAGGTGCAGTGGATGCACGCCGGCAGAGATCGCCACGTCATCATGCTCGCGGGCAATGGCGGCAAGTGTCGGCATGTCATCCAGCGTGACGGCAACGGCGAGGAACTGGCCGACGTCACGGGCCCGAGCGGCGGCCAGGGCGTCGGCAAGGTTGCCGCTGTGGGTGGTGGGATCGAGGCGGTCCAGGTGGCAGTGGGAATCGACGAACATGCAGTGTAAAACTCATCCAGTGAATGGCAGGAGCGATTGGCGATTGCGCCAGATGTAGCGCTTGCGGTAAGCCCAGGCGGCAGTCGGACTTGACCGTGGTGTCCGACGGTCGGCTTAAAGCGTGTAGCTCGACGTACCCTTGTCCAGTTGCCCGGCCAGCAGCGTCTCGATACGGTCGCGCACGACATGATCCTCGGGGCTGAAGTGGATGCCGATTCCCGGCACCCGCCGCCCCGCCACGCCGTCGGGCGACACCCACACTACCTGACCGGTCACCGGCACCCGCTCGCTTTCGCCGGGCAGGGTCAGCAGCAGGTAGACTTCCTGGCCCAGCTCGTAGCGCTCACGGGTCGGAATGAAGATGCCGCCGCGTTCGAGCAGCGGCATGTAGGCGGAGAGCAGGGTCTGCTCGTCCTGAATGGTCAGCGACAGGGCCTTCTGCGGTGCCATGAATCTCTCCGTTGCCCTACTTCACGAGGTTACCCTACTTCACGAGCGCAGCAGGGTCGACCAGCGTACCAGCCAGGCCTCGAGGACCAGCTGAGGATTGGGATTGCCACCCGCCGCCAGCAGGCGGCGCTGCTCTCGGGCGAAGTCCAGCAGCCGGAACCAGTCCTGCACCCGGGCATTCTTGACCGCTTGACGGTAGAGCGGAAGGAGGTCGGGATTGCGCACTGTCGCCGACTCCCCCGACAGGCCCAGTCGAATCAAGTCTTCGAGCCAGGCAATACCGTACCATAGTATCGATTCCAGGGACTGGCGGTCGAGACGGGCAGCCTCCGCCACCGGCTCGGCGCCACGCACCAGGGCATCGAAGGTTTCGTGCAGCTGCTTGCGCAGCGCCCGAGAGTCGGGAGTGGCCAGCTCGGCGGCGAGCAGCGGCAAGCCACCCGCAACCTGCAGCCAGAACTCCGCTTCATCACGCCCCCCCAGCGACTTGGCCAGCCACTCGATGCTCTGCTCGTGCTCGGGCAGCGGCAGACTCCAGTGCTGACAGCGGGAGCGAATGGTGGCCAGCATGCGCGAGGGGACGTCGGCCAGCAGCAGGAACTGGGTGCGCGCGCCCGGCTCCTCCAGGCTCTTGAGCAGCGCATTGGCCGCCGCCACATTCATCGCCTCCGCCGGTGAGAGCACGATCACCCGGTGGCCGCCCTGCTGGGCCGTCTGGGAGACGAAGGCATTGACCTCACGGATCGGATCGATACGGATCTGCCGCTTGCCCTCCTCCGGTGAAACGCGCAGCAGATCGGGATGATAGCCGGCAGCCAGCATATGACAGCCATGACACTGGCCGCAGGCCGTCTCGCCCGGCGAGGCACACAGCAGGTAGCCGAGCAGCGCCTCGGCGAAGCGCTGCTTGCCGACACCGCGCGGTCCCGAGAGCAGCATGGCGTGGGGCAGCCGCCCACTGCGATGCAGCGCAAGGAACTGCTGCCACAGCGGAGCATGCCAGGGCAGCAGCGATGTCGCCGGATCGCTCACAGCCATGCGCTCACTCTCGCTTCCAGGCAGGCCGAGAGGCGCGCCTGCACGGTAGCCAGCGGCGCATCGGCATCGATCACCGCCATGCGCTGGGGCGCCGCGGCGGCACGCGCCAGATAGGCGTGGCGCACGGCTTCGAAGAAGGTCGCCTGCTCCTGTTCGAAGCGATCGCGGCTGTCGCCGCTGGCCGCCAGGCGCCCTTGCAGGCGCCGCTGGGCGGCTGCGACGGGCATGTCGAGCAGCAGGGTCAGATCGGGCTCGAGGCCGCGCTGTACGAAGCGCTCCAGCTCGGCGATACGATCCGGCTCGATGCCGCGACCGCCGCCCTGGTAGGCAAAGGTGGCATCGGTGAAGCGGTCGCAGAGCACCCAGGCACCACGCTCGAGTGCAGGACGTATGCGCTGGGCCAGATGCTGGGCCCGGGCGGCAAACACCAATAGCAGCTCGGCATCGGCATCGAGAGGTTCGTCGGCCTTCGCCGAGAGCAGCAGCTCACGAATGGCCTCGGCTCGCGGCGTGCCACCCGGTTCGCGAGTGCGCACGACCTCGACGCCACGGGCCGTCAGCCACTGGGCCACCCATTCGAGGTTGGTCGACTTGCCGACGCCCTCGCCGCCCTCCAGGGTGATGAAACGTCCACGCTGTCGCATTGGGGGCTCCTGTGCCGCCTGCCGCGCTCCGCCCTGCATAGCGCAATCGCCTCTCAACGATTGCGGATATAGCGGTTCACGGCATTGTTGTGTTCACGCAACGTACGTGAAAAGTGGTGTGTGCCATCGCCACGCGAAACGAAATAGTAGGTGTCGCCGGGAAGCGGGTCGACGGCGGCCTCCAGCGAAGCACGGCCGGGCATGGCGATGGGCGTCGGCGGCAGGCCATTGATCACGTAGGTATTGTAGGGCGTGGCTTCCTGCAGGTCCGCACGGGTGATGCGTCCTTCATAGCGCTCGCCCATGCCGTAGATCACCGTAGGATCGGTCTGCAGGCGCATGCCGGTTTGCATGCGACGCTTGAACACCCCGGCGATCTCGCGACGCTCCTCGGGGGCACCGGTTTCACGCTCGATGAGCGAGGCCATGATCAGTGCCTCATAGGGAGACTCGATGGTCAGGTCGTCATTGCGCCCTTCCCATACCTCCTCCAGCACCTGCTCCATGCGCGCAAGCGCCTGACGCAGGATATCGAGATCGCTCATGCCCTTGTGGTAGCGATAGGTGTCAGGGAAGAACCAACCCTCGGGGTGGCGACCCTCGCGTTCCAGCAGTGCCATGACCTCCTCGTCGCTGAGGCCTTGGGTGAGGTTCTCGAGCTTGGGAGCGGCATCGAGGCGAGCGCGCATCTGACGGAAGGTCCACCCTTCCGGGACCGTCAGCGGATAGGTCACGACCCGGTCGCTGCCGAGCAGCTCGATCAGCTCGCGTCCGCTCATGCCCGGTTCGAGCAGATACTCGCCGCTGCGCAGCCGCGGGATCGCCTCCGGCTCGAGACGGGTCAACAGACGAAATGCCCATTCGTCCTCGATCACGCCACGCGCCGCCAGGTCCGTCACTACCCGGTTGTAGCCCGCACCTCGCGGCACTTCATAGAGCGTGTCCTCTTCCACCGCAATAGGTGCCGCGAGACGGCTTTCCCAATAGCGATAGCCGGCAAAGACCCCTACGGCCGCCACCACCAGCAGAACCAGCAAAAACTTCAGCAAACGCAGCATGCGCTTTCCTCACTACCTACCAGTCTTATATACAGATCTCGATACGCAGACCTCGAGATGCAGGCCCTGATACACGAAGTACGGCCCAAGCGCGGCATGAAGCTGACTGCGCTCGCCGGCTTGTCCCGATCAGTCCGCGGGAGCGGTGGGATAACCCAGCAGCGCATGAGCCTCCCTCTGTAAATCACGTTGAACGCTGCTCAGCGACCAACGATACAGCGGGGTGCCGTCGGCGGTATCGAGGCGCACTACCGGCCAGAGCCCCTGGACCGAATTGCCGAGCCACACCGCCTCGGCATCCGCCAGCGCCTGCGGCCCTACTGAGACCTCGACAATGGACAACCGCTGCATCAGCGCCGCGCGCAGCGTTCCCGCCACGCCACAGGCGTCCAATCGCGGCGTTTCCAGGCGCCCCTGGCGAAGCCAGAACAGGTTCATGCTGGTGGCCTCGACCAGCTGGCCCTGGCTGTCACAGAGCAGCCCCTCGGCAATATCGGCATCGTCCCACTCACGGCGGGCCATCACGTTCTCGAGCCGATTGAGATGCTTGATTCCGGCAAGCAGCGGCTGCATGCCCAACTGCAGCCGACAGTGGCGAATCCTCACGCCTTCCCACCAGCGTCGCGGCTGAGGCGTGAAATCAGTAGCCTGCCACAGCAAGCGCGGCTCCGGCGCAGCGGGCGTCTGGTAGCCACGCCCGCCCCCGCCTCGGGTCACTATCAGCTTGAGCACCTTCAGTGCCGGCCCGGCCTGGGCCGGTAGCACGTCGAGCGTGCCGGCCGCGGGCATGGGAATGCCGAGCCGGCGACAGCCCTCGGCGAGCCGCTGCATATGTTGCGGCCACAGCAGCGGGGCCCCATCGCGTACCAGCACCGTCTCGAACAACCCGTCGCCATAGGCTAGGCCGCGGTCGTCGGACGGCACCCACGCCTCTGTTTGCGGCCGGGTCATGTCACTCGCTCGAGACGCCCCGGCTCAGCGCAGCCGAGAGAAGACCAGGGTGCCGTTGGTGCCACCGAAGCCGAACGAATTCGACAGCGCTACGTCGATCTTCCGCTCGCGGGCCGTATGCGGCACGTAATCCAGGTCGCAGCCTTCCTGGGGATTGTCCAGATTGATCGTCGGCGGAGCCACCTGATCGCGGATGGCCAGGATGCAGAACACCGCCTCGACGGCACCGGCCGCACCCAGCAAATGGCCGATCATCGACTTGGTGGAACTTACCGCGACACCATCGGCCGCCGCCCCCATCACTTTCCTGATGGCACGACTCTCGGCCAGATCTCCTGCCGGTGTCGAGGTACCGTGCGCATTGATGTAGTCGACCGCCGAAGGGTCGATACCGGCGTCGCGAATGGCGTTGCGCATGGAGAGCGCAGCCCCGCTACCGTCCTCCGGCGGTGCCGTCATGTGGAAAGCGTCGTCGCTCATGCCGAAACCGGTCAGCTCGGCGTAGATGCGGGCGCCACGCGCCTTGGCATGCTCATACTCCTCGAGCACCAGGATGCCGGCCCCGTCGGAGAGCACGAAGCCGTCGCGATCGCGGTCCCAAGGACGGCTGGCGGCCTGCGGGTCGTCGTTGCGCGTCGACAGGGCACGAGCCGCGGAGAACCCGCCCAGACCCAGCGGGGTGGTGGCCATCTCGGCGCCGCCGCAGATCATCACGTCGGCATCGCCATAGGCAATGGTGCGCGCGCTATAGCCGATATTGTGGGTACCGGTGGTACAGGCCGTGGTGATGGCGATGTTCGGCCCCTTGAAACCATGCTGGATGGCCAGGTTGCCGGAAATCATGTTGATGATAGAGCCGGGCACGAAAAACGGCGAAACGCGACGCGCACCACCCTTGTTGAGCGCATTGTGGTTCTGCTCGATCATCGGCAGCCCCCCGATGCCGGAGCCGATGGCCACGCCGATACGCTCGGCGTTCTCCTCGGTGCACTCGATGCCGGCATCGCTGATGGCCTGAGCGCCCGCCGCCACCCCGTACTGGATGAACAGGTCCATCTTGCGCGCATCCTTGGGATTCAGGTACGGGCTGATGTCGAAGTTCTTGACCGAGCCACCGAAGCGGGTGTTGAAGCCGGTAGCATCGAAATGCTGGATGGGAGCGATGCCGCTCTTGCTGGCCAGGATGTTTTCCCAGCTCTCCTTGACCGTATTGCCCACCGGCGTGACCAGCCCCAGCCCGGTCACCACAACTCTACGAGCCATCAGTATTCCTCCAGACAACCTTGATGACACGACCCTTCCCCAGGTCGTCTTTGCGCGCATTATACCGGACATGCTCCCTGCTTGGGCAGCGCGGCCTTTACGTAAAGCAAAAAGCCGTCCTGGGACTCAGGACGGCTTTTCAGGGCCTTGCGAACGGGGCCCTACACCTCAGCAAGCGGCGACTAGCGCCCTCTTACTGATGGGCGTTGACGTAATCGATGGCTTCCTGAACGGTGGTGATCTTCTCGGCTTCCTCATCGGGAATTTCGGTATCGAATTCCTCTTCGAGCGCCATGACCAGCTCGACGGTATCCAGGGAATCAGCGCCAAGGTCCTCGGTGAAGGAGGAGCTGTTCTGGATATCCTCTTCCTTGACGTTCAGGCGCTCGGCCACAACCTTCTTCACGCGCTCTTCGATGGTGCTCATTTTATACGTACTCCAGTCGTTCAAGTTAGCCGTTCAGATGACCAGCCATTGGTCCGCAAACTCAAGCTGCGGGTAGTTTATAGACCCCCCCCTGTCGGCGCAACCGCCGACAGGCAGGAGCTTCAACGCATGTTCATACCGCCGTTGACCTGCAGCGTTTCACCGGTAATGTAGCCGGCGCCTTCGCTGGTCAGAAAGCCGACGGCAGCGGCAATTTCCTCGGGCTCGCCCAGGCGGGCCAGAGGGATCTGCGTCATCAACGCCTGATGCTGCTCTTCGGGCAGGGCGCTTGTCATGTCAGTGGCGATGAAGCCCGGCGCCACCGCATTGACGGTGATCGCCCGCGACGCCACTTCCCGCGCCAGCGCACGGGTGAACCCCTCCATGCCCGCCTTGGCGGCAGCATAGTTGGTCTGGCCGAGATTGCCCATGGTCGCCACCACCGAGCTGATGCTGACGATACGGCCGAAACGGGCCTTGGTCATGCCGCGCAGGCATGCCTTGGTGACGCGGTAGACCGACTTGAGATTGGTATCGAGAACCGAATCCCACTCCTCTTCCTTCATCCGCATCAGCAGATTGTCGCGGGTGATGCCGGCGTTGTTGATCAGAATGGTGGGCGCACCGAACTCCTCGGTAATCGCCTTCACCAGCGCATCGACACTGGCCTGATCGGTGACGTCCAGGGCTCTGCCGGCCCCCTCGATACCATGGGCGCGCAGATCTTCGTCGATCTTGGCAGCGCCGGACTCGGTGGTTGCCGTTCCGATCACCACGCGCCCCTGACGGCCGAGCTCATGGGCAATGGCCCGACCGATGCCACGACTGGCGCCGGTCACCAGGGCGATTCTGCGTTCGCTGGTCATAACCTGTTCCCGCTCCGAATGCTGTTGGATCCTGGGGCTCCTGCCCCTGCTTGTCGTTCAGGCCGCTTCTGCGCCGGCCTTCGGTTCGCGCAGCCTTTACTGCCCGAGCGTCTCGCGCGCCAAGCCGAGTGCCGCCTCGAGGCTGTCGGGGTCGTTAACCGCCAGGCCCTTGCTGCTCTTGGCGATACGCTTGCCCAACCCGGTCAGCACCTTGCCCGGACCGCACTCGATGAAGACCTCGGCTCCACCCGCCACCATTGCCTCGACGCAGGACGTCCAGCGCACCGGCTGATAGAGCTGCTCGACAAGACGCGTGCGCAGGGTCTCGACATCGGCATGCGCCTGGGCATCGACGTTCTGATACACGGTGTAGCGCGGCGCACGCATGTCGAGGTCGGCCATGGCCGCCTTGAGGCGGTCCGCCGCCGGGCGCATAAGATCGCAGTGCGAAGGTACGGAAACCGGCAGCGGCATGGCACGCTTGGCGCCCGCCTCCTGACACAGGGCGATGGCACGTTCGACGGCCGCCTTGTCACCGGCGATCACCACCTGCCCCGGGGAATTGTAGTTCACGGCCGCCACCACCTCATTTTGCGCCGCTTCGGCACAGGCGGTTTCAACGATGGCATCGTCGAGGCCGAGAATGGCGGCCATCGCCCCCCTCCCGGCCGGCACCGCCTCCTGCATCGCTTCGCCGCGCAGACGTACCAGACGCACACCGTCGGCGAAGCTCATCACGCCGGCGCAGACCATGGCACTGTACTCACCCAGACTATGGCCGGCCATGGCACCGGGCCGAGGCCCCTCGAGCTCCTGCCAGACACGCCAGATGGCAACGCTGGCCGTCAGCAGTGCGGGCTGGGTGCAGGCGGTGGTATTGAGCGCCTCATCCGGTCCCTCCTGGACCACCTTCCACAGGTCATAGCCCAGCGCATCGGCGGCCTCCTCGAAGGTCGTCCGCACCACGCTGTAGCGTTCGGCCAGCTCCCGCAGCATGCCTACCTGCTGGGAGCCTTGCCCGGGAAAGACGAGGGCAAGGGGTTGAGTCATGTCGTTCACCATTTGTTGAGTGCTGTCAGTTGCGACCGCCCAACTCGAGAGCGAGTCGGGCGGGCAGGTCTCGACTGACCTCCTGCGCGGCCCGCAGCACAGCATAGGAAAAGCCGGTGGCATCGGCACTGCCATGGCTCTTGATCACAATGCCATCGAGGCCCAGCAGGCTGGCGCCATTGTAACGCACCGGATCCAGCTCGCTCTTCAGCCGACGCAACGCCGGCCTCGCCAACATTCCGACCAGGCGACTGCTCCAGTGCGAGTCGAAGGTCGCCTGTACTCGTTCGATCAGCATGCGCGCCAGGCCTTCGCTGGCCTTGAGCACCGCATTGCCGACGAAACCATCGCATACCACCACATCGGCCGAGCCGGCGAAGATACCGTCGCCCTCGACAAAGCCGATATAGTTCAACGCACCGACTTCGGCCAGCAGCGCATCCGCTTCGCGCACCGCGTTGCTACCCTTGGTCCCCTCGCTGCCGACGTTGAGTAGCGCCACCCGCGGGGCGGCGATACCGTCCACGTGACGCGCCATCACTTCGCCCATGCGTGCGAAGTCAACCAGCCGCTCCGCAGAGACGTCGACGTTGGCTCCCAGGTCCAGCAGATAGCAGCGCCCATCGCCGCGAGTGGGTATGGCAGTGCAGATGGCCGGACGTGGAATGTCCGCCACGGTGCCCAGCTCGCGCCTGGCCAGCGCCATCAGCGCACCGGTGTTACCGGCACTGACACCGGCAACGGCGCCCTGAGTGGCCACATGCTTCAGCATCATCGCCATGCTCGTATCGCCGCCGCGCCGAAGCGCGTCGGTGGGACGCTGGTCCTGTCGAATCAGGCTCGGTGCATGATGAACGGACAGATGCGAACCGGCCGCGGCAAGGTGCCGCGGCAGGTTCTTGAGCTCGTCTGACAGTCGATCGCCCGGTCCGAACAGATCGGCCTGCAATTCAGGCCTTGCCAGCACGGCAGCAGCCGCCCCCTGTACGGCAGCGGCAGGGCCTGCATCTCCGCCCATCGTATCGATGGCAATCCGCACGTTCAGGTGCCGATGGTCATCGAGGCGGGTCGACTTAGACGTCGACGACCTTGCGACCGCGGTAGAAACCGTCGGGGGAGACGTGGTGACGCAGGTGAGTGGTGCCGGTTTCCTTGTCCTGAGACAGGGTCGGCGCGCTCAGGGCGTCATGGCTACGACGCATGCCGCGCTTGGAACGAGTCTTACGATTCTGTTGAACTGCCATGGGTGTCACTCCGAAGTGAGACGATAAACAATCAGGATTTGTCCTTGAGGCGGCGCAGCACCTCGAAAGGACTCGCGGGAGCAGGCTCGTTCTCCACGAACTCCTCGCCGCTGCTCAGCTGGTCGCGCGAGACACGGCAATGCGCCTCGTCGTGGTAAACCACCTGGGGCAGACTGAGGATCAATTCATCCTCCACCACCTCCAGCAGGTTCAGCTGTTCGTTTTCCACCAGCACCGGCTCGTGGGTGCTCGGCAGCTCCGCCGCCAGCGCATCGCTCGAGACCATTCCCAGCAGGAACTCGCTCTCGACGCGCTGAGACAGCGGCTCGAGGCAGCGCCGACAGGGCAGCTGCAGCTCGGCCTCGAGACGGCCGCGAATCTCACGGCGCCCCTGGGCATCGATGCCGAAGTCGAGCCACACCTGGCAGTCGCCCGTCTGCTCGCCCACCTGGGCGGCAAGGCGCTCGAACTGGTCGAGCGCCATCAGCCCCGAGAGGCTTTCGGCACGAGCGGCGAGCCGATAGGGCTCGACCTTGTTGGGAAGTCGTGAGGTCAACATAGGCGCGCAATGATAGGCACTCCCCATGCCCCTGTCAAAGACGCCATGTCAGCAAGTTACAATACCTCTCTCTTCGAACCCGCCAACGGCTCGCATCACCCAGCACAGGAGCACACCATGCCACGACTCGTTCTCGCCTCAGGCTCCCCCTGGCGCCGCCAACTCCTCGACCGCCTGGGCCTGCCCTACGCCTGGCTCAGCCCCGATATCGACGAAACACCACGTCCCGGCGAAACGCCGCAAGCACTGGTGCACCGCCTGGCTCTGGCCAAGGCCAGCCGTGTGGCCGAGCAGTATCCCGACCATCTCATCATCGGCTCTGACCAGGTCGCCGTGTTCGGCGGCGAGATTCTCGGCAAGCCTGGCGACGAAGCCACGGCCCGCGCTCAGCTCGCACGCTTTTCCGGTCAGCGGGTCACCTTTCTCACCGGCCTGGCCCTGGTCGACACCCGCCAGGCGAGCCACCGGGTCTGTCACGAGCGTTACGACGTGGTGTTCAGGCGCCTCAGTGATGACGAGATCGCTCGCTACGTGGAGCGCGAGCGACCGCTGGACAGCGCCGGCAGCTTTCGCATGGAAGGGCTGGGCGTCGCCCTGTTCGAAAAACTCGAGGGCGACGACCCCAACACTCTCATCGGTCTGCCACTGATTCGCCTGTGCGCCCTGCTGCGCGAAGCGGGCCTCGACCCACTGGGCGATCAGGGCAGCTGGTAGCGCACCGGCGAACGACTGGAGGGCACGCCCATCCACTCGGCGGCGACCCGGCCAAACTGACGGGTCAGCCGCTCGAAGGGATCCAGCCGCGGCGTGTAGTCGTGCAGGCGCACCTCGCCAAACAGCTCGCGACTCAGGGCGTCGAGGCTGCCGATCCCATCGATGAGACCCAGCTCATACGCCTGCTGACCGCTCCAGATCAGACCGCTGAAGAGGCGCTCATCCTCCACCAGACGATCGCCCCGGCCCAGCCGCACCGCCTCGATGAACTGGCCATGGGTGGTATCCATCACCGTCTGCCAGAACTCGCGCTCCTCCGGCCGCACCGGCGAGAATGGATCGAGGAAGCCCTTGTTCTCGCCGCTGACATAAATACGCCGCTCGATCCCGAGATTGTCGATCGCCTCCTCGAAGCCGAAGCTGGCGAAGATGACCCCGATCGACCCCACCAGACTTGCCGGCGCGGCGATGATCTCATCGGCGGCCGCCGCCATGTAGTAGGCACCGCTGGCGCCGACGTCCTCGATTACCGCGATGATCGGCTTGCCGCCCTCTTCACGCAGCCGCATGATCTCCTGGTAGACCCGCTGGGACTGCACCGGACTGCCTCCCGGACTGTCGATGTGCAGCACCACGGCAGCGGCATTGTCGGCATCCCAGGCACGGTTGAGCCCTTCGATGATGCGCTCGGCGCTGGCCGGGGATTCGCCATCGATCACACCACGCACGGTTACCACGCCCAGATGCTGTCGCTCGGGCTCGCGGGCACCATCGCCGAACAGGCTATAGAAGCTGGTGGCCAACGAGGCCAGGATCAGCGCGGCGAAGAAGAAGCGAAAGAACAGTTTCCAGCGCCGCGAACGACGCTGCTCCGTCAGCACGCCGCCGATCCAGCGATCGAGCATCTCCTGCTGCGCCAGACGCTGCCGCTCACGCAGCACCTCGGCACTTTCGGCAGGCGGCGCCGGCTTCTCGATCTTGGCCTGACGCACCTCGCGCGCCTGCTCGGGGGTCAGCTGCGGCCCATCGGTCCAGCGATCTTCGCGCTCCGGGCGCTTGTCGTCGTCTTGCCGCTTGTCGTCGCTCATTGACTCGTCTTCCTTTTCATCACTCGCGATTCAGCCATTCGAACAGTTCGCCTACCGTCCCGGCAGTATAGACAGGGCGACTCGCCGCCAGCCGTCCCGGCTCATGCACCCCCCAGGTGACGGCGACCCGATCCATGCCCAGGGCGCGCGCCATCTCCAGGTCATACTCGGTGTCCCCAACCATCACCGCCTCCTCCACCGGCGTGCCCAGCTCCACCAGCAGCTCCTCGAGCATCTGTGGGTGTGGCTTGGAGCGGGTTTCGTCCGCCGTGCGACTGGCGTGGAACCAACGACCGCTGTCGCTTTCGCGAAAGACCCGGTCGAGCCCTCGCCGGCTCTTGCCGGTGGCCACGGCCAGCCGCCGTTCGTGCCGCTCGCGCAGCGTGGCAATGCCGGATTCGACGCCGTCGAAGAAGGTCATCGGCGTGCCATCGGCCTCGACGAAATAGTGCACATAACGGCTACGCAGCAGCTCGAAGCGCTCGGCATCGATCCCCGGGCACAGGCGATCGATGGCCTCGGGAAGCCCCAGACCGATGATGTCGCGAACCGCCGCCGCCTCGAGATGGCCCCAGCCGGCATCGCGCGCCGCCGCCTGCATGCTGGAAACGATTCGGGCAGCGGAATCCATCAGGGTTCCATCCCAGTCGAAGATCACCAGTCGGTAGCGCATGACAACTCCGCGTCAGATATCGATGAGGCAGTGCTCAATGGGACTCGCGAGCGCGCGACAGCACCGCCTCGAGCTCTTCCGGCAGGGGTGCACGAATCTGCACCGGTCGTCCACTGCTCGGCTCGGGGAAGGTCAGCGACTCGGCATGCAGAAACAGGCGCGACAGGCCCAACTGCCGCGCCAGCACCGCACCCTCACGCGAGCCGTACTTGTCGTCACCCAGCAGCGGAAAGCCTGCATGCGCGGCATGCACGCGAATCTGATGGGTACGCCCGGTGACCGGCTCGGCTTCGATCAGGGTCGCCTTGGGAAACGTCTCGCGCACGGCAAAGCGGGTGCGCGCGACCTTGCCCGCCGCATCCACCCGTACTCGGCGCTCGCCGTTGCCGGCATCGTAGCGGTCGAGCCGGGCGCTGACGAACTCGCGCCGGGCGGGCCAGCGACCCGCCACCAGCGCCAGGTAGCGCTTGTCCATCTTGTGACCCTTGAGCGCCTCGTTGAGGGCGAGCAGCGCCGGACGCGACTTGGCCAACAGCAAGCAGCCGGAGGTGTCGCGATCGAGCCGGTGCACCAGCTCGAGAAAGTCGAGATCCTCGCGCACCTGGCGCAGGGCCTCGATCAGGCCGATCTTGACGCCGCTGCCGCCGTGCACGGGCAAACCGGCCGGCTTGTTGAGTACCAGCCAGCCCGGACCTTCCACCAGCACGCTGCCGGCCAGCAGGTTGCGCAACCCTTCGCTGACCTGCTTGACCGCCTCGCGCGGGGCCAGCTTCAGCGGCGGGATACGCACCACGTCGCCAGGCTGCAGGCGGTAATCGGCCTTGACCCGCTTCTTGTTGACCCGCACCTCGCCCTTGCGCACGATGCGGTAGACCAAGGTTCGCGGCACGCCTTTCAGGCGCGTTATCAGAAAGTTGTCGACCCGCTGGCCCGACTGCCCTTCGCCCACTTCCACCCACTGTACGTCGCGACCTTCGGTCATGACACTCCTGCTGAAAATCCGTTGTGAGCCAGCATTCTAACGTACTCGGCGATGCGCTGCGCCAATTGCTGCGAATTGCCATTACTGCTATATTGCCAGCTCGCTCGGATGGATCCCTTCGGTCCCATGGCGCCTGCACGACAGACACGCAGGCCGGAGCGACGAAATCGGGCCGCGACGATCCCTGTACATGGATCCCGCCGCCGACGAGTGATAGACGCATGAATTTGCAGCA
Source organism: Halomonas sp. KM-1 (assembly GCF_000246875.1). NCBI lineage: Bacteria > Pseudomonadati > Pseudomonadota > Gammaproteobacteria > Oceanospirillales > Halomonadaceae > Halomonas > Halomonas sp. KM-1. The sequence goes on along the minus strand of NZ_BAEU01000109.1, from coordinate 28,860 downwards.
ATACAAGTAATGACGCCACGCCCGGATCCCGGCTCGCATCAGTCACAGGCGAGCGGTGGCCACGGGAATCGTTCAACATCGTGCCGGTGGCCGGCGTTGGCGAATCGATGAATGCCAGGTGTCTGGCGGTGACCGCAGGGCCGGATGGGAGAAGACCCACCGAGACATGTCCTGCCTCCGCCGCGTACTCAACATGATCATGTCGTGCTGGGCCCTCACGGTGCCGGTACGATCGGGCGCCACTGTGCATCCGCGACATGCGCTGAGCACAAGCACGCAGCACCCAGAGGTTCGCCTTCTTCGATGCCCCCCGGCGCGTCCAGATTGCGAGACAACATGAAACGGATGCTCATCAATGCAACCCAGCCGGAAGAGCTGCGTGTTGCGCTGGTCGATGGACAACGCCTGTACGACCTGGACATCGAGTCCGGTGCCCGGGAGCAAAAGAAAGCCAACATCTACCGCGGCAAGATCACCCGCGTAGAACCCTCCCTCGAAGCCGCCTTCGTCGACTTCGGCGCCGATCGCCACGGTTTTCTCCCTCTCAAGGAAATTTCCCGCGAGTACTTCCTGAAGGAAGCCTCGGGGCGCCCCAGCATCAAGGAAGTTCTCAAGGAAGGCCAGGAAGTCATCGTCCAGGTCGACAAGGAGGAGCGCGGCAACAAGGGGGCGGCGCTGACCACCTTCATCAGCCTCGCCGGCCGCTTCCTCGTTCTGATGCCCAACAACCCCCGCGCCGGCGGCATTTCGCGTCGCATCGAAGGCGACGAGCGCACCCAGCTCAAGGAGGCCATGGGCCTGCTCACCGTGCCGGAAAAGATGGGCGTGATCGTGCGCACCGCCGGCATCGGCCGCAGCTCCGAGGAGCTGCAGTGGGATCTCGACTATCTGGTCCAGGTGTGGGAGTCGATCACCGAGGAGGCCGGCAAACGCCCCGCCCCCTTCCTGATCTACCGCGAGTCGAACGTCATCATCCGCGCCATGCGCGACTACCTGCGCCAGGACATCGGCGAGGTGCTGATCGACAGTCCCGAAGTGCATCAGGAGGCGCTGACCTTCATCCGTCAGGTCATGCCTTCCTACCAGCAGAAGATCAAGCTCTACGCCGATGAAGTGCCGCTGTTCTCGCGCTTTCAGATCGAATCGCAGATCGAGACCGCCTACGAGCGCGAAGTGAAGCTGCCCTCCGGTGGCTCCATCGTCATTGACCATACCGAAGCGCTGGTCTCCATCGACATCAACTCGGCGCGCGCCACCCGTGGCAGCGACATCGAGGAAACCGCGCTGCAGACCAACCTGGAAGCGGCCGACGAGATCGCCCGCCAGCTGCGCCTGCGCGATATCGGCGGCCTGGTGGTCATCGACTTCATCGACATGAGCCCGGCGCGCAACCAGCGCGAGGTCGAGAACCGCATGCGCGACGCGCTCAAGCTCGACCGTGCCCGGGTGCAGATCGGTCGCATCTCGCGCTTCGGCCTGATGGAGATGTCACGCCAGCGCCTGCGGCCTTCGCTGGGCGAAACCAGCGGCGTAGTCTGCCCACGCTGCAACGGCCAGGGCACCATTCGCGACGTGCGCTCACTGTCGCTCTCGATCATGCGCCTGATCGAGGAAGAAGCGATGAAGGAGCGCAGCGCCCAGATTCGCGCCATTCTGCCGGTACCGGTCGCCACCTATCTGCTCAACGAGAAGCGTGCAGTCCTCTCGGACATCGAGAAGCGCCAAGGCGTCCGTGTGCTGGTACTGCCCAACCCCGATATGGACACCCCGCACTACGACGTGCAGCGTCTGCGTGACGACCATGTCGAAGAGGAAGGCGATCACGACAAGTCCAGCTTCGAGCTGTCCGTCGAGACGGACATCGGCAAGGAGCCGGACATGAGCATCGCCAAGCCGGTTGCCCGCTCCGAGGCGGCCGTCAAGACGGTGATCCACAACGAGCCGGCGCCGGCTTCGCTGCAGCAGGAGCCGGCTGCGAAGCCGTCTGTCGCCCCTGCTGCCGCTCCCGCTGCCGGTGTGCTCGGCCGCCTGCTCAAGGGTGTGACCAAGCTGCTCGGCGGAGCCGAGAGCGACACCACCACAGCAACCGAGTCGCGCAAGCCGGCCACACCGCCGCCGGCCCCTGCCCGCAGCGGCGATGACGAGCGTGGCGAGCGCAATGGTCGTCAGCGTCGCCGTTCACGCAGTGAAGGACAGGATGAGCCTCGCGGCCAGCGCGGGCAGTCCCGCCAGCAGGCCGGCGGTGGTGAGAGCGCCCGCTCCGAGGGCCGTCAGGAAGCTCGCCAGGACAGCGCTGCCGGTCGTGGAGAAGGCCGAGGCGAAGGTCGTGGAGAAGGCCGTGGCGGACGCGGCCGCGGACAGGCGCGCAGCGACAAGCCGCAGACCGACGAAGCACGCCAAGGCAAACCGCGCGGTCGTGACGACGCCACCCGGAGGCAGAAGGCAGAAAAGGGGGAGCCCCAGGAGAAGCCGGCCGAGCAGGCTGCAGAGCCGGTCGACGACGGCAAGCCCAAGCGCACGCGCAACAATCCGCGCAACCGCTCGCGCCAGCACGCCATCAATCCTCAGGCCGAAGCCGAGCAGAAGCGTCTGCAGGCCGAAGCGCCCGAGCAGAAGGATGAAGCCGGTGCGGAGCAGGCCAAGGCGGATGCGCCCAAGCCGGCGGAGAAGCCCACCGAGACGGTGAAGGCCCAGGCCCCTGAAACCAAGGCCCCTGAAACCAAGGCACCTGATACCCAGGAGCAGAAAGCCCAGGCCCCCAAGGCAGAAGCACCCAAGGCGGATGTGCCCAAGCCGAGCGAGCAGCCGGCGGAGAAACCCGCCGAGGCGGTGAAGGCCCAGGCGCCTGAAGCCAAGGCACCTGACACCCAGGAGCAGAAAGCCCAGGCGCCCAAGCCGAGCGACAAGCCGGCGGAGAAACCCGCCGAGGCGGTGAAGGCCCAGGCATCTGAAACCAAAGCGCCTGACGCCAAAGCACCTGAAATCCAGGAGCAGAAAGCCCAGGCGACCAAGGCAGAAGCCCCCAAGGCGGATGCACCCAAGCCGAGCGACCAGCCGGCGGAGAAACCCGCCGAGGCGGTGAAGGCCCAGGCGCCTGAAGCCAAGGCACCTGAAATCCAGGAGCAGAAAGCCCAGGCGCCCAAGGCAGAAGCCCCCAAGGCGGATGCGCCCAAGCCGAGCGACCAGCCGGCGGAGAAACCCGCCGAGGCGGTGAAGGCCCAGGCGCCTGAAGCCAAAGCCCCTGACACCCAGGAGCAGAAAGCCCAGGCGCCCAAGGCAGAAGCGCCCCAGGCGGATGCGCCCAAGCCGACCGACCAGCCAGCGGAGAAGCCCGCCGAGGCGGTGAAGGCCCAGGCATCTGAAGCCAAGGCACCCAAGACGACCGACAAGCCGGCGGAGAAACCTGCCGAACCGGTGAAGGCCACAGCACCTGAAGCCAAAGCGCCAGAAGCACAGGAGCCAAAGCCGGAAGCCAAAGCCGAGGAGCCGAAAGCAGACGCTCCGCAGCAGGCCGAAAGCGAGCAGCCTCAGGCCGCTCAGCGCCGCCGTCGCCGCGCCCACAACGACCCGCGTGAGATCCGCAAACGCGAGCAAGAGGGGCAGAAAGGCAGCCAGGGCTGAACGGCTCGCACCGCAATGAAATGGCCCGCACACTATGTGCGGGCCATTTTCGTTGGTCAGCTCTCGGTACGAGCAGGGTTTAGGCCGGACAGGATTCAGAACAAGGCTCAGGCCAGCCGGGGCTCCCGCTCCAGTACCACGCCAAAACGCTCTCGGACCCGTTCAGCCACGGCGTCGGCGACGGCCAGCAGCTCTTCGGCATTGCCGCCGCCGAAGTGCACCAGCACCAGGGCCTGACGTTCGTGCACGCCGAAGTGCCCGCTGCGCCACCCCTTGAGGCCGCAGCGGTCGATCAGCCAGCCGGCAGCCAGCTTCACCCGCCCATCGGCCAGCTCGAAGCGCGGCATGTCGGGCCATGTCGCCAGCAAGAGCTCGGCTACCTCCCGCTCCACGATGGGATTCTTGAAGAAGCTGCCGGCATTGCCCAGCTCAGCCGGATCGGGAAGTTTCTCGCGGCGAATGGCGCATACCGCCTCGGCCACCTCGAGCGGAGTCGGCCCAGGACCTACCCGCTGGGCCAGATCGCCGTAGGTCAGGCGAGGCGCGGCCTCACGGTCAAGCCGAAGCGTCATGCCGGTAATGACCACCCTGCCCTCGAGCTCGCCCTTGAAGATGCTGTCTCGGTAGCCGAAGGCGCACTCCTCCACCGTAAGCACGGCGCTTCGCCCATCTTCCATGAATACGACCTGCACCGCCTCGACCAGCTCGCACAGCTCGACCCCGTAGGCACCGATGTTCTGGATCGGTGCGGCGCCGCAGTGGCCGGGTATCAGGGCCAGGTTTTCCGTGCCCCACAGGCCACGCGCCGCCAATGTCATGACCAGCGGATGCCACTCGACGCCGGCACCGACATGTAGCTTCACGGCGCTGCCCTGCCGCTCCAGCCACCAATGATTCAGCGCCGGCCTGACCACCAGGCCACTCAGACGCTGCGGCAGGATCAGGTTGCTGCCACCGCCAAGCAGGGTAACAGGCCAGCCCTGTGCGGCAGCCCGTTGCAGCAGCCGGCGCAGCTGATCCACCGTTTCCGGAGCGGCAAAACGCTCGGCCCGGCATGGCAAGCCCAGCGTGTTGCTCCGCGTCAGATCATGATCGTGACGGACGATATCGTTCAAACCCGGTGCCCTTCGAGCCGACGGGCGATCTCCTCGAGCAGGCCGCGCGAGGCGGCTTCGACCAGGTCCAGCACCTCTTCGAAGCCCTGCTCACCGCCGTAGTAGGGATCGGGCACCGGGCGGTCGACGTGACCGGCGAAGTCGAGAAACAGGCCGATATGGGCGCCACACCCCTCGGGGCACTGCGCACGGATGGCCGCCAGGTTGTCGTGGTCCATCGCCAGCAGGTAATCGAAGCGCGAGAAGTCCTCGGCTGCCAGCTGGCGCGCACGCAGTTCGCTCAGGTCGACGCCACGCTGGCGCGCCGCCGCCGTAGTGCGCGGGTCGGGCCCCTTGCCCACGTGCCAGTGGGCAATGCCGCAGGAGTCGACTTCCACCCGATGTGCCAACCCCGCCTTCTCCAGCTCGCGCCGGAAGACGCCCTCGGCGGTGGGCGAGCGACAGATGTTGCCGAGGCAGACGAAAAGAACGCGCATGCTCTACTCCTTATCGGTTCGCGCTCAGCAGTGCCCTGACGCGCTCCAGATCTTCGGGCGTGTCGACGCCGGGTGGATTGGGCTCGGCGGCCAGCGCCACCTGGATGACATGCCCGTAGTGCAGCGCGCGCAGCTGCTCCAGTTGCTCCAGCCGTTCGAGTGCCGAAGGGGTCCAGTCGCGATAGGCCGCGAGGAAGCCGGCGCGATAGGCATAGATGCCGATATGGCGCAGCCACGCATCGGTTTCGAGCCATTCGGGGCGCGCGGCAAAGGCCTCGCGATCCCAAGGAATGGGGGCGCGGGAAAAATAGAGCGCCCGCCCGGAAAGCGAGCGTACCACCTTGACCACGTTGGGATTGAACAGCGACTCGACGTCGGCGATGGATTCGGCGAGGGTGGCGATGGATGCCTCGGCATCGTCGTGCAGGCGCATGGCCACCTGATCGATCAGCCGCGGCGGAATCAGCGGCTCGTCTCCCTGTACGTTGACCAGCACGGCGTCGTCATCGAGCGCCAGCAGCTCAGCGACCTCGGCCAGCCGGTCGGTACCGGACGGATGGTCGGCGCGGGTCATGACCACCTCGGCACCCAGCGGGGTCAGGGCGTCGCGGATGCGATCATCGTCGGTGGCGACGACGACTCGACTGGCGGAACTCGCCGAGGCCCGTCGCCAGACATGGGCCACCATGGGCTCGCCGCCAATATCAAGCAGCGGCTTGCCCGGCAGGCGCGATGAGCCGAAGCGCGCCGGAACCACCGCAATGAAGGTTCGATCCTGCGCCATCATGCTTCCCCGGTGCGTCCGGGCGAAGCCGGCAGCTTCTCGTCCACGTCCAGTTGCCGCGCTTCTTCAGGCAGCATCACCGGGATACCGTCACGTATCGGATAGGCCAGGCCATCGTAAAGGCATACCAATTCCTGAGCCTCGCGGTCGTACTTTAGCTTGCCCTTGCACAGCGGGCAGACCAACATGGCCAGCAGTTCCTTGTCCATCGTTTCACCTCTATATCCACGAGTATCATGCTCTCGCTCACCTGGCCATTCGGTTATCGCAGGCTTGCAAGGCGTCTGTCCAGCCAGGCCACGAAGTCCAGCGAAGGTTCGGCTTCGACCTCCAGCACCCAGACCTCCCCGAGCGCCAGCAAGTCGCACTTCTCGGCATCCTTGGCCGTCATCACCACCGGCAGGCCGTCGCCGAAGGTCAGATCCTGGGCCGTGAACCGATGGTGATCGGGAAAGGCATGTGGCACGGCCCGTACGCCCAGCGCCTCCAGCGTGGCGAAGAAGCGCTGTGGATTGCCGATACCCGCCACGCCGTGAACCGGCCCGCCGAAAGGCAGCGGTGTCAGGGGCCTTGCCACGCCATCGCTCAGCGAACGCCAGCGCGCCGGCACCAGGCGGAAAATCCAGGCGCCCTGAGGTGGGGTGAAGGCCGGCTCGCCGTTGATCAGCACCGCATCAACCTCGTCCAGGCGCGACAGTGGCTCGCGCAGCGGGCCGGCCGGAAGACAGTGTCCGTTGCCGAAGCCGCGACGGCCGTCGACGACCACCAGCTCGATATCGCGTCCCAGCGCCAAGTGCTGCAGGCCGTCATCGCTGAGCAGGATATCGCAGCCCAGCTCGCACAGGGCCTTGGCGCCACGCGGCCGGTCGGGGTCCACCACCACCGGCACGCCGGTCTGGCGCGCCAGCATGCGCGGCTCGTCTCCACTCTGCTCGATGGGGGTTTGCAGCGTGACACGCAGCGGATGATCCGTTTCACGCGCCGCCTTGCCTCCATATCCCCGCGAGACGATCCCCGGTCGCCAGCCCCGTTCGCTGAGATGGCGCGCCAGCCAGGCCACCAGAGGAGACTTGCCGGTGCCACCCAGGGTCACGTTACCCACCACGATCACCGGCACCTCGGCACGCCACACGTCACGCCGGCCGTCGCGGTAGGCGTCGGCACGCCGCGCCACCACCAGGCGATACAGTGCCTCGAGCGGCTTGAGCAGCCTGAGCCAGGCACTGCCCTGATAGGCGGCCTGCAACCAGCGCTCCCCCAGGCTCATGACACCGAGGTTTCCTGGAACTGTAATCGATGCAACGCCGCATAGGCGCCTTCGCGTGCCAGCAGTTCGGCGTGACTGCCCTGCTCGACGATCCGTCCCTGCTCCATCACCAGAATGCGGTCGGCCCGCTCGATGGTGGAGAGCCGGTGTGCAATCACCAGGGTAGTACGGCCACGACACACCACCTCCAGCGCCTGCTGGATGTAACGCTCCGACTCGGTGTCCAGCGCCGATGTCGCTTCGTCGAGCACCAGCAGCGGAGAATCCTTGAAGATCGCCCGGGCGATGGCGAGCCGTTGGCGCTGGCCGCCGGAGAGCATGACGCCGTTGTCACCGACGATAGTGTCGTAACCACCGGGCAGGCGCTCGATGAACTCATGAGCATAGGCCGCCTTCGCGGCGCTCTCGATGGCGCGCCGATCCGCTTCCGGCATGCCGTAGGCGATATTGTCGGCCACGCTGGCGTTGAACAGCGTGACCTGCTGCGACACCAGGGCGATCTGTCGGCGCAGCGGTGCCAGGCGATACTCATCGATGGGCACGTCATCGATCAGCACTTCCCCGGCGGTAGGACGGTAGAAGCGCGGCAGCAGCCCGGCCAGGGTCGACTTGCCACTGCCCGAGCGTCCGACGATCGCGACCATCTCGCCAGGTTCGATCACCACATCGATGCCCTTGAGCACGTCGGGCTGATCGTCGCCATAGCGGAAGTGGACCCCACGCAGTTCGACCCGGCCCCGCAAGCGCTCGGGCTCGCGAGAGCCCTCATCGGGCTCGAGCGGCACCTGCATCAGGCCGAACAGCTCGCTGGCGGCGGCAATGCCCTTCTGGATCTCGCTGTTGATCTCGGTTAACTGACGCACAGGCTTGGCCATCAGCGAGGCGGCGGTGATGAAGGCAACGAACTCGCCAGGCGTCATGTCGGCCAGCAGCGCCGGCGACATGGCCAGCCATACCAGCACGGCCAGCGACACGGCAATCAGCAGCTGGATCACCGGCGTGCTGATGGCCTTGGTCAGGGCTTCCTTCATCTTCTGCTGACGGTTGTAGTCGCTGGCCCGGGCAAAGCGCTCCTTCTCGTACGCTTCGGCACCATGGGTACGCACCACCCGGTACCCCGTCAGCGCCTCGGAAGCGACATGGGTCACGTCACCCATGGAGTCCTGAATGCGCAGAGAGATACGCCGAAAGCGCTTGCTGGCATAGCTCACCACACCGCCGATCAGCGGGGTCACCGCCACGAACAGCAGGGTCAGCATCCAGTTGGTCCAGAGCAGGTAGGACAGCAGACCCACCACGAACAGCCCCTCGCGCAGCAGTATGGTGATGGCGTTGGTCGCCGCCCCGGTGACCTGCTCGACATGGTAGGTAACCCGCGAGATCAGATGACCGCTGGAGTGCGAATCGAAGAAGCGACCGGGCAGGTGCAGCATGTGGTTGAACACGTTGCAGCGCAGCGCATGGACCACGTTGCGTGCCACGTTGCTCATGAAGTAGGTGCCGAGGAAGGTGCCCAGCCCCCTGGCGGCGAACATCAGCACCACGAACAGCGGCAGGAACAGGCGAAAGGCGGCATCCGGGTTCTGGATGCCGTCGATCAGGCGCTTCATCATCTCGGCCAGGGCCGTGCTGGAGGCCGCATAGATGGCATAGCCGACGATCGCCAGGGAAAAGGAGATCCAGTGAGGCTTCACATAAGCCAGCAGCTGCTTGTAGAGGGCCCAGCCCGAGTGTTGGGTCCGGTCTTGATTCACGGTGTCTCCGCTTGCGTGGATGTTGCCTGTGTTTCGCGCGTGGCGATGCGCACCTGGCGAATGCCGTGCACGCCGGCCTGATCCAGGGCGCGCACCACATCGGCATGTACCGCTCTGGCGTCGGCTTCGACCACCAGCCCATGCTGCCTGGCCTGCTCGGCCTCGTCAGCCAGCGCCCGGCTCAGTTCAGCGGCGTCGAGCTCTCGCTCGCCCAGACGATAGCGCCCCTGTTCGGTCACCACCAGGGTGACCGGCGATACCTCGAGATCCACCCCGGAAACGCTTTCCGGCAGGGTGAGTTCGAGGGCCTGACGCGTCTCGAAGGTGGTCGACACCATGAAGAAGATCAGCAGCAGGAAGACCACGTCGATGAGCGGCGTGAGGTTGACCTCCACCGGATCATGGCGCCTGCGAGCGAACTTCACGAGGGCCGAGCCTCCGCGCCAGGGCGCTCGCCTTCACGCTGCTCGTTGAAGCCGATCTCGCCGCGATAGTGAGCGAGAAACTCGACCACCTGGCTGGCCTGCTCCTCCATGCGTACGGTGATCTCCTCGACCCGGCGCTGGAAGTAGCGGTGGAACATCAGCGCCGGGATCGCCACGGTGAGCCCGGCGGCCGTGGTTACCAGGGCCCGCGAGATGCCGCCGGCAAGCTCGGCGGTACGCCCCACGCCGTCGGCAGAGACGATCACGGCAAAGACCTCGATCATGCCCACCACGGTGCCCAGCAGCCCGATCAGCGGCGTGATGGCGGCAATGGTACCCAGTGGGCTGAGAAAGCGCTCCATGTCATGGATCACGGCCGTTGCCGCTTCCTGCAGCCGCGCCCTGACCTGCTCGTGGCCCAGCCGGGCATTGCGCAGCCCGGCGGCCAGCACGCCACCCAGGGGGGAGTGGCCTTCCAGCCAGTACAGGTTGACCTGCCCGCGTGCCACCAGCGAGCAGACCTCCTGGCCCAGGCCATAGGGCGCGATGCGCTTGGCCCGCAGTGTCCACAGCCGCTCGATGATGATCACCGTCGCCAGCAGCGAGCACCCCAGCAGGGGAATCATCAACCAGCCGCCGGCGATGAGCGCATCCATCATGTCCATGGTTATCCCCTCTTCACGCAACCAGCGTCGCGATCATTGGCGCGATTCTACCGCATGGCACTTGCCTTCGACACCGCCACGGCGCCAGGGCGATGGACGGGCGGCGATGGGCGATGCTGCCTGCTGTTGGCCCAACCAGAAGGTCACGGCCCCATCCAGTGCCGTGCTCCACTGACAGCTGCCGGCGCGACGAAAGCGGCGCACCACCTCATCGTGGGGGTGACCGAAGGCATTGCGACGCCCGGCACTGTAGACGACGTGGTCGGGTTCGAGCATCTGTACCAACTGCGGCCCCGAGCTGGTGCGACTGCCATGATGCCCCGCCACCAGCAGGGTGACCGGAAGCGTGACATCGAGCAGGAAGCGACGCTCGACGTCGCGGCCCACATCGCCGGTGATCAACAGACGGTCCTCGCCGGCCGTCACCTCGAGCACGCAGGAGCGGTCGTTGCTCGACAGCTCGGCGGTCTCTTCGGGCGGCCACAGCACGCGATAGGAGACGCCGTCTCTCTGCCACGCCTGCCCGCGCAGGCAGCTGTCGAAAGGCACGCCTATCGATTCGCCGGGCGGCGCCAGAAAGCGTCCCACCGTATGCTGCTCGGCCAGTACCGTAACGCCACCGGCATGGTCGAGGTCGTCATGACTGACCATTACCTCGTCGAAACGCTGCCCCGCCGGCCATAGCGCGCTCAGCGGTGCGAAGCCCGAAGCGAAGCGCGGCCCGGTATCATACAGCAGACGGTAATTGGCGCTGCGCAGTTCGACCAGTTGGCCCTGGCCGACATCCTGCACCCTCACCCGCAGCGTGCCGGGCTCGGGCCCTGACGCCTCGAGCCCCAGCATGGCCGGCACCAGCAGTAGCGTCGCCCCCAGACGCAGCGCGTTAGCCAACCCCGGAAGTGCCCACAGCAGTGCCACCAGTCCAAGCATCAGCGCCAGCGGCCAGACGAACTCCGCCAGCGGCCACCACAGTGGAAGCACCGCCACCGACAGTTCGAGTACATGCACCAGCACTTGCGTGGTGAATTCGAAAAGACGCCAGCACAGTGTAGCGAGCAGCGGCACCGGAGCGAGCAGCCAGCCCAACAGTCCTAGCGGCACCAGCACCGTACTGACCAGTGGCACCGCCACCAGATTGATCAGCGGAGCCGCCGGCGCCAGGCGCGCGAAGGCCATCAGCACGGCAGCCGCCATCAACGGCGCCAAGAGCATCTGCGTGCGTACCAGTGCCCAGCTCCAGCCGCGAATTCCGCGCAGTCGCGGTCGGCCTTGCCAGATCAGGATCAGCAGCGCCACGGCAACGAAGGAGAGCCACAGCCCCGGTCGCCACACCGACAATGGGTCCAGCATGACGATCACACCCAATGCCAGCCACCAGGCCTGCCAGGGCCCCGGCGCATGACGCCCACTGGCCACCCACAGTCCAAGCAGAGTCATGATCATGGCGCGCATGGCAGGGGGCTGCAGGCCCGCCAGCCAGGCATAGCCAACCGCCGCCGCCCCGGCCAGCCACCACGGCCACACCGCCATGCGCCAAAGGCGGGGCGTCACCACGCGCGCCACACCACGTCCGACCAGCAGCACGAAAGCGGCCACTAATCCCACATGCAGACCGGAGATGACCACCAGGTGGGTCGTGCCACTGGCATTGAGCAGATCCCAATCGTCACGCTCGAGCCGCTCGCCGGCTCCCAGCGTCAGCGCGGCCAGCCAGCGGCGGGCCTGAGGCGACAGATCCTGGGCGTCGAGATGGTCGAGCGCGCGCGCTCGCAGCGAGGCAGGTGCCGGCCTCAAACGCTGAGCGGCAGGCTCGCTGCGCACATAGCCGGTCGCCTGAATGCCCTCACGCCATAGCCAGGCGCCGTAATCGAAGGTGCCGGGATTGGCGAAACCGGCCGGCGGCCTCAGGCGCACCGTCAGCGCCCAACGCTCCCCGGCGTGTATTTCCGGCGCTCCATAGAAGCTGAGTCGTATCCGCTTCAGCGCATCGCAAGGCAGCCGGGCGGGGTCCAACGGGCGGCAGGCGTCGACACGCACCATCAAACGGCTGAGTCGACCTTCATCCTCCACCGCCTCGATGCGCCCTTCCACCAGCAGGTCTTCACGCAGCAATCCATCCGGCAGCACGGCGCCCCTGGCCAGCAGAATCTGACTGGCCGTGACGGCAACGAGCCCGCCCAGCATCACGGTGCGCCAGTGTCCACGCCCCGCCAGCCACAGCAGGCACAACGCCCAGGCCTCGAACAGCCCGGGCGGCGCCAGGTTTCCCAGACCGACCCCCACCAGTGCCGCCAGCGCCAGCGGCATCGCCATGCCAATTCGCACGCTCCTTGTCTCCCCCGATCCCTGACCCGGCTCATCGCCCGGCATCATCTTATTGTTGCGCCCAGCATGGCGGGCCACGCCCCATCCATGGATAATACCCGGGTCCCGAAGCAGCGAGCCAACCCGACATGCCGCGCCGATTCCTGCAGCGCTACATGCCCAACCCCGACACGCTCAGGCGCCAGCGCTCGCTGCGCTTCATGAGCCGCATGATCGGCGACCCCGGGCTTTGGGTGCTGTCGCGCCGTACCGTGGCCAATGCCTTCTCGGTCGGGCTGTTCAGCGCCATGCTGCCGATCCCCTTCCAGATGGTGGTGGCCGCCTTCGGCGCCTGGGTGCTGCGCTGCAATCTGCCTCTCTCGGTCGGCCTGGTCTGGATCACCAACCCCCTGACCATGCCGCTGATCTTCTACGGCAACTACCGTATCGGCGCCTGGCTGATGGATACCCCCGTGCGCGAAGCCCCTGCCCGCCTGTCGACCCACTGGATCGCCTCACGCATGGCCGACATCCTGCCCGCCCTGGCGCTCGGCTCGGTGGTATCGGCCATCGTGTTCGCGATTCTGGGTAACCTGCTGGTGCGCCTGGTTTGGCGCTGGCACATCTCGCGCAGTTGGAAGCAGCGTGCCATGCGTCGCCGCCTGCGGCGTATGGAAATGGAGGACTGAGCCCCCGTTGAACGGGGGCTCGAAAGGGCTGCCGGCAGAATCGGTAGCGCTCAGTGCTGCTCGGTCAGACGCCCGCCGTCGAGCTTCATGACGCGGTCCTGATGGGCAGCAAGCGACGTATCGTGGGTCACCACGACGAAAGCGCATTCGGTGGTCCGCGCCAGCTCGTCCATCAACGCCAGGATGCTGGCCGCCGTGGCCTGATCCAGGTTGCCGGTGGGCTCGTCCATCAACACCAGGCTTGGGTCGGTGACCAGCGCCCGGGCAATGGCCACCCGCTGACGTTCGCCCCCGGAGAGCTCGCCCGGCTTGTGATCGGCACGGTGCTCGATGCCAACCTTGACCAGCAGCTCACGGGCCTGTGCCTCGGCCGCCTTCTTGCGCATACCCCGCACGATCAGCGGCAGCGCGGCGTTTTCCAGGGCAGTGAACTCGGCCAGCAGATGGTGGAACTGGTAGACGAAACCGATGTGGCGATTGCGGAACTTGCCCAGCGCCGCTTCGCCCAGGTCCAGCAGCGACTCACCGGCAATGGCCACCTCGCCGCGGGTGGGACGGTCGAGCCCACCCAACAGGTTGAGCAACGTGGTCTTGCCCGAGCCGGAGCTACCCACCACGGCGACACGCTCCCCTGCGCGCACTTCCAGCGACAGGGAGTCGAGCACGGTGACGTCCTGCGGCCCCTCGTGGTAGATCCGGGTCAGGTCGCGGCAGGCCAGCATCACCTTGCCGCTGGCCGTGCGCTGGATCAGTTCGTCTTTGTTCACGATGGCTGAATCACTCATAGCGCAGTACCTCCGCGGGTTGCACGCGCGACGCGCGCCATGCCGGATAGAGCGTGGACAGGAAGGTCAAGCCGAAGGCGGCGGCCACGATATTGCGTACGTCGTCCCAGTGCAGACGTGACGGTAGATCGCTGATGAAGTAGACCCCGGCATCGAGGAACTGGATGCCGAGCGCCGACTCCACCCAGCCGATCAGGTCGGAGATGGTCAGCGCCAGCAGGATCCCGAGCGCCACGCCGATGGCGATGCCGATCACGCCGATGGCCATGCCCTGCACCACGAAGATCCCCATGATCGAGCGTGGCGTGGCGCCGATGGTACGCAGGATGGCAATGTCCGCGTGCTTGTCGGTCACCACCATGACCAGGGTCGAGACGATGTTGAAGGCGGCCACCGCGATGATCACTGTCAGCAGCAGCGCGATCATGCGCTTCTCCATCTGGATGGCCTGGAACAGGTTGCCGTGGGAGAAGGTCCAGTCGATGCCGCGGTAGCCGGTGCCCAGCTCATTGATGATGGCACGGGTCTCGCTGGCGGCGACGAACAGGTCGTCCAATTCCAGACGCAACCCGCCCACGGCGTCGCCGAGACGCGCCAGGGTCTGCATGTCCTCGATGTTGGCATAGGCCAGGTTGGCGTCGAGATCGGCACCCACACTGAAGATTCCGCTCACGGTGAAGCGCTTGAGGCGGGGGAAGACCCCGGCCGGGGTGATCGAGGCCTCCGGTACCAGCAGCGTGACCCGGTCGCCCACGCCGACACCGAGGTGTCGCGCCAGCAATGAGCCGAGCACGATGTTCCACTCACCCGGCTGCAGGTCGTCGAGACTGCCTCGTTGCATGTGGCGGCCGATGATCGAGACGCGATCCTCCCACTCGGGATGGATACCGTTGACCATGGCCCCCTCGTTGCGCCCACTCACCGAGAACATGCCCTGCTGCTGCACGTAGGGTGCGGCACCGATCACCCGCTCGCGCTGCATCAGCCGTTCGGCCATGGCTTCCCACTCGACCAGGCCGCTGCGCGACTCGATCTTGGTGTGCGGCACCATGCCGAGAATACGGGTGCGCAGCTCGTGATCGAAGCCGTTCATCACCGAGAGCACCAGGATCAATACCGCCACGCCCAGCATCAGGCCCAGCATGGAGGTAAGGGAAATGAAGGATATGAAGTGGTTGCGGCGCTTGGCGCGCACATATCGCAACCCGATCAGCAGTGGCAGGCGGTCGAGCATCATCGCGTTCCTTGTCAGAGGTGGCCATGGTACGGTTTTTTGCGCCGCGCTGCATCGGCTGCGCAATCATTCCCCGAAGCTTGCATCATTGGCGGTGCCGGCCTACATTGCGCCGACTCGCTATCCGGCCCCGTTCTAAGGAAGCACTGAACAAATCGACGAGCGAGATGAAGCACAAGGCGCACGGAGCACAGGAACCGGAGCATATGGGGTATATGTGAGGATTCCGCGCACCGCGCAACGCAGTGATTCGCTCGCGTAGGCATTTGTGCAGCGCTTCCCTAAGACGCGACTCAAGAGGCTTCGTTCATGGCCAATCACCTGCTCCCCGAATGGCACCCCCAGGATGCCGTTCAGCTCACCTGGCCCACTCCGACCAGCGACTGGGCGCCCCTGCTCGAGCGCATCGAGGCCACCATGGAAGCCATGGTGGTCGCTATCACGCGTTATCAGCACGCGCTGATCGCGGTACCCGATGCCGCCACCCGCGCTCACCTGACCCAGCGCTTCACCCATCTGGGAGTCGACGCCACGCGCCTGCACCTTGCGGTGGCCGAGGCCGACGACACCTGGGCGCGGGACCACGGCCCCATCGCCATTGAGCGCGACGGCAGCACGGTATTGCTCGACTACGTCTTCACCGGCTGGGGCGGCAAGTTCGAGGCCGGACGCGACAATCAATTGACCAGGAAACTGGCCGAGCTCGGCGCTTACGCCTGCTCGGTGGAAAGCCGTGACGTGGTGCTCGAAGGCGGTGCCATCGAAACCGACGGCGAAGGCACCCTGCTCACCACCGAGGCCTGCCTGCTCAACCCCAACCGCAATCCGCAGCTCGACCGCGAGGCGGTGGAAGCCCTGCTCATGGCAGATTTCGGCGTCGAGCGCGTGCTGTGGCTGGCGCATGGCCACCTGGAAGGCGACGACACCGACAGCCACGTGGACACCCTGGCGCGTTTCTGCGACCCGGCCACCATCGCCTACGTCCGCTGCGACGACGAGTCCGATCCGCACTACCCGGCCCTGGCCGCCATGGAAGCCGAGCTTCAGGCGCTGCGCCGCAGCGATGGCGAGCCCTATCGCCTGGTGCCGCTGCCGTGGCCACGCCCCTGCTTCGACCCGGTGGACGGCCACCGGCTACCGGCCACCTACGCCAACTTCCTGATCGTGAACTCCGCGGTACTGGTACCTGTCTATGGTGACGCCGCCGACAGCCGGGCGCTCGTCGCCCTGGCCTCCGCCTTCCCCGACCGCGACATCGTGCCGATCGACTGCCTGAGCGTGATCCGTCAGCACGGCAGCCTGCACTGCCTGACCATGCAGCTCCCCCGGGGCAGCCTGAACGTCGCAACTCAGCAAGGAGAGACATCATGACCCGCACCCTCAAGGTCGGCCTGGTCCAGCAACCCGCCTGGTCCGACAAGAGCAAGAGCCTGGCCGAGAGCGAGGCCGGCGTGCGCGAGCTGGCTGCCGCTGGCGCCGAGCTGGTGCTGCTGCAGGAGCTGCATGCCACACACTATTTCTGCCAGTATGAGGCCACCGAGCTGTTCGACCTGGCCGAGCCGCTGGACGGCCCCACCGGCCAGCGCCTGGCAGCACTGGCGGCAGAGCTCGGCATCGTGCTGGTGGGCTCGCTGTTCGAGCGTCGCGCCCCGGGCCTCTACCACAACACCGCCGTGGTCTACGACGGCGACCGCGGTCGAGTCGGCGTGTACCGCAAGATGCATATCCCCGACGATCCGGGCTTCTACGAGAAGTTCTACTTCGCCCCGGGCGATCAGGACGACAGCCGCAAGCAGGGCTTCCAGCCCATCGACACCTCGGTGGGCCGCCTGGGCTTGCTGGTGTGCTGGGATCAGTGGTACCCGGAGGCGGCGCGCCTGATGGCCCTGGCCGGCGCGGAAGTGCTGCTCTACCCCACCGCGATCGGCTGGAGCCCCTCCGACGACGACGGCGAGAAGGCACGCCAGAAGGAGGCCTGGACGCTGATCCAGCGTAGCCACGCGGTGGCCAACGGTTTGCCGGTGGTGGTCGCCAACCGCGTCGGCCACGAACCGGACCACTCCGGCGTGGGCGAAGGCATCGACTTCTGGGGCGGCAGCTTCGTCGCCGGCCCTCAGGGCGAGCTGCTGGCCCACGCCGGCACCAAGGCCGAGCGTATGCTGGTCACGCTCGACATGAGCCGCGGAGAGGACGTGCGGCGCATCTGGCCCTACCTGCGCGACCGCCGCATCGACGCCTATGGCGACCTGACTCGGCGCTACCGGGATTGAAGGGAGCCGTGAGCCACGTACCAGCATAAGCGGCTCTGGGGGTAAGCCGGAGAAGAGGTGTGTTGCTTGCCCCCAGATCAGCCGCGAGTAAAGCCCACAGAGGCTTATCAGGTACGACTGATAAAGAAAAACCCACCGCTGCCAAAGCATGCGGTGGGTTTTTCGTTTACCGCCGGGTTCAGGCGTCCGGCGCTTTCCAGAAGTCGCGGATCGAGGCGATGCCCTGGGCACCCACGGCGCGGGCGTGGTTGGCATCGAAGCGGGTCATCCCGCCCAGAGCGAACACCGGCATGGCGGCACGCTCCACCATCTGCTGGAAGTCGTGCCAGCCCATCGGCGCCACCTCAGGATGCGACGGCGTGGTACGCAGCGGCGAAAGCGTGACGAAGTCGCAGCCGATACGGGCCGCCTGGCCGAGCTGCTTGCGATCGTGGGTAGAGGCCGCCAGCCACTTGTCCTCGGCGATGGGACGACGCTCGAGATTCATCAGCCGCTCGCTGGTGAGATGCACGCCGTCGGCTTCCACCCTGTCCAGCAGAGCCGGATCGGCATTGAGCAGCAGGCGAGCGCCGTGGCGACGGCACAGCGCCAGGGCACGCTCGGCGCGAGCCAGATAAGCCGCTTCGTCCAGCGTCTTGGCGCGCAGTTGCACCAACCGTACGCCATCCTCCACCAAGGCACGCTCGAGACAGGCATCGAAGAGCGTCTCATCGGCCTCCTCGGCGGTGATCAGGTACTCGGTGGGCAGCATCACCGCCTGCAGGATCGGCAGGTTGGCCGCCGGAAACGGATAGTTGACCAGCTCATCGAGCGGCACCCAGCGTATCGCCTGGCCTTCACGACCGAACGGCTCACCGCTGAACTCGTGTACCTGCCAGACGTCGAGCAGGATGTGCTTGTCCGGATACTCGTGGTGGATGCGAATCAGCGGCTGGGCACGCTTGATTTCCACCCCGAGCTCCTCGTGGAGTTCGCGTTTGAGCCCCTCCAGGCCGGTCTCGTAAGGCGCCAGCTTGCCCCCAGGGAATTCCCACAACCCGCCGTGATCGACGTTGGAGGGGCGACGAGCGATGAGCGCCTTCTCACCATCGCTGCTGATGATGGCGGCAGCCGCCACGTGCACCCTTCTCTTCACCATTACGTTCATTGACTCCTACCCGCTTGTCCCGCACCGAACGTTCGGCGCGGGTATCGTTCTTGCCTCGCCACAGACTGGTCTAGCTGCGATAGTCGGCGTTGATACTGACGTAGTCGTGAGACAGGTCGGTGGTCCACACGGTGGCTCCCTCATCGCCCCGCCCCAACGCAATGCGAATCACGATTTCCTCTTCGCCCATCACCCGGCTGCCGTCCTCCTCGGTGTAGCCGGCGGCACGCCCGCCCTGCTCCACCAGGCGCACGTCGCCGAGGTCGATGGTCACCCGGCCGACGTCGAAATCGTGCAGCGGCGCCCGCCCCACTGCCGCCAGGATACGCCCCCAGTTGGCGTCCGAGGCGAACAGTGCCGTCTTCACCAGCGGCGAGTGCGCCACGGTGAAGGCCACGTCCAGCGCCTCTTCACGCGTAGCCGCCTCCTGCACCTGCAGGGTGACGAACTTGGTCGCGCCCTCGCCATCGCGGACGATGGCCTGTGCCAACTCGGTCATGACCCGCTGCAGGCCGTTGCGGAAGATCGCTACCTGTTCGTCGCTGGCCACCGCGGCGCCGCGCCCTGTGGCGATCAGCATGCAGGCATCGTTGGTGGAGGTATCGCCATCCACGCTGATGCAGTTGAACGAGCGGTCCACCGTCTCGCGCAGCAGCGTATCGAGCAGGGGCTGCTCGATGTTCGCATCGGTCGCCACGAAGGCCAGCATGGTCGCCATGTTGGGCTTGATCATGCCCGAGCCCTTGCTGATGCCGTTGATGGTGACCGTGCGCTCGCCCATCTCCAGGGTCACGCTGGCGCCCTTGGCTCGCGTATCGGTGGTCAGGATACCTTCACCGGCCTGCTGCCAGGCCCCGGCATCCGCACTCAGCGACTCCAGCGCCTGGGGCAAGCCGGCCAGCAGCCGCTCCATGGGCAGCGGCTCGCCGATCACCCCGGTGGAGAACGGCAGCACGCTCTCGGCCGGCACCCCGGCGAGCCGGGCGAGCTCGGCGCAGGTCGTCCTGGCATCGCGCAAGCCGGTCTCGCCGGTACCGGCATTGGCATTGCCGGTATTGATCACCAGCAGACGTGCCCCCTCGCCGCGGGCCTGGCACTCGGCCAGGTGCTGCTTGGCCACCGTCACCGGGGCGGCACAGAAGGCATTGAGGGTGAAACTGCCCGCCACCTTGGCGCCCTCGGGAATCTCGATCACCACCAGGTCACGCCGCCCAGGCTTCTTGATACCAGCCATGGCGGTACCCAGGCGCAGCCCTTCAATGACCGGCATGGCCGGAAAACGTGTCTCACCCACTGCCATGAAATGGTGACTCCTCAGTTGGTTGGAGCAGTTACGGCATACGCTGCGCGCGCGGGCTCCGCAATCAGCTCAACTGGCCGCAGCACTGCTTGTACTTCTTGCCCGAGCCACAGGGACAGGGGTCGTTACGCCCCACCTTGGGCCCCTCGCGGCGTACCGGACGTCCATCGCCCGCCGGAGCGGTCGCGGCACCCGCCTGCTCCTCGCCGTCGAGTTCGGGGGCATCGTGACGGCTGGCAGCAGCGGCCTTCTCCCGCTCCAGCGCCTCACGCCGCTGACGCTCGAGTTCGTCGACTTCTTCCGGCCGGCGCACCTGCACGTGGCTGGTGATACGTGTGATATCAGACTTGATGTTGGTCAGCAGGGTCTGGAACAGCTCGAACGACTCGCGCTTGTACTCCTGCTTGGGATTCTTCTGAGCATAGCCGCGCAGATGGATACCGCGACGCAGATGGTCCATCGACTGCAGATGTTCCTTCCAGCGCGTGTCGAGCACCTGCAGCATGATCTGCTTCTCGAAGCGACGGATGAGCTCCTCGCCGGCGATGTCGATCTTCTCCTGATAGGCCTTGCGGTGCATCTCGTGCAGACGCTCGCGCAGCTGCTCCTCGTGGAAGCGCTCATCGGCTGCGGACCACTCGACCACCGGTGCCTCGAGATTGAACTCGGTCTTCAGATGCTCTTGGAGCCCGGCCAGGTCCCACTGCTCCGGCAGGCTCTGGGGCGGCACGAACTCGCTGACGGCCAGATCCAGCACTTCGTCACGGATGCCCAGCACGTTCTGAGAGACATCCTCGGCGGCCAGGATCTCGTTGCGCTGCTCGTAGATCACGCGGCGCTGATCGTTGGCCACGTCGTCGTACTCGAGCAGTTGCTTGCGGATGTCGAAGTTGCGGCTCTCGACCTTCTTCTGGGCCCGCTCCACGGCGTTGGTGACCATCTTGTGCTCGATGGCCTCGCCGCGCTCCAGCCCCAGCGCCTTCATCATGCGCTGTACGCGGTCGGAGCCGAACAGACGCATCAGGCTGTCTTCCATGGAGAGGAAGAAACGCGTCGAACCTGGGTCGCCCTGACGGCCGGCACGGCCGCGCAGCTGGTTGTCGATACGCCGCGACTCGTGACGCTCGGAGCCGATCACGTGCAGGCCGCCGGCCTCCAGCACCGCCTGGTGGCGCACCCGCCACTCCTCGCGCAGCTGCGCGATCTGCTCCTCGCTGGGATTCTCGAGCTTGGCTGCCTCGGCCTCCCAGTTACCGCCCAGCACGATATCGGTACCGCGACCGGCCATGTTGGTGGCGATGGTAATGGCACCCGGACGCCCCGCCTGGGCGATGATCTCGGCTTCGCTCTGGTGCTGCTTGGCGTTGAGCACGTTGAAGTTGAGTCCGGCCTGTTTCATCAGCCCGGCGAGGTACTCGGAGGTCTCGATGGAGGCGGTACCCACCAGCACCGGGCGCCCGGCCTCGGTCTCGGCCTTGACGTCGTTGATGATCGCCTCGTACTTCTCTTCACCCGTGAGGTAGACGAGATCGTTGAGATCGCGACGCACCAGCGGGCGGTTGGTCGGGATCACGATGACGTCCAGGCCGTAGATCTGGCGGAACTCGAAGGCCTCGGTATCGGCGGTACCGGTCATGCCGGCCAGTTTGTCGTAAAGGCGGAAGTAGTTCTGGAAGGTGGTCGAGGCCAGGGTCTGGCTCTCGCGCTGCACCGGCACCCCTTCCTTGGCCTCCACCGCCTGATGCAGACCCTCGGACCAGCGGCGACCGGGCATGGTACGGCCGGTGTGCTCGTCGACGATCACCACCTGGTTGTTGGCGACGATGTAGTCGACGTCACGGTGATAGAGATGGCGCGCACGCAGCGCCGAATGCATGTGATGCAGCAGGTTGAGGTTCTGGGCGGCGTAGAGCGAATCGTCGGCGCCCAGCAGCCCCTCGGCGCGCATCAGCTCTTCCACCTTGTTGTGCCCCGCCTCGGTGATCTCGACCTGCTTCTGCTTCTCCTCGAGCACGAAGTCGCCTTCGATGGGGGCGTCGGCATCTTCGGAGACCTCGCCCCTCTCCAACTGGGCCGCCAGGCGGTCGACCACCTTGTAGAGCTCGGTGTTCTCGTCCACGGCGCCGGAGATGATCAGCGGCGTACGCGCCTCGTCGATGAGGATGGAGTCGACCTCGTCGATGATGGCGAAGCTCAGCCCGCGCTGGACCTTGTCCTCCAGCGAGAAGGCCATGTTGTCGCGCAGGTAATCGAAGCCGTACTCGTTGTTGGTGCCGTAGGTGATGTCGCAGGCGTAGGCGGCGCGCTTCTCCTCGGAGGTCTGTCCGGCGAAGATGATGCCCACCGAGAGGCCCAGGAATTCGTACAGCGGGCGCATCCACTCGGCGTCGCGACGCGCCAGGTAGTCGTTGACGGTCACCACGTGCACGCCCTCGCCCGGCAGGGCGTTGAGATAGACCGCCAGGGTGGCCACCAGCGTCTTGCCCTCGCCGGTCTTCATCTCGGCGATGCGGCCGCGGTGCAGGGTCATGCCGCCGACCATCTGCACGTCGAAGTGACGCATGTTCATCACCCGCTTACTGGCCTCGCGTACGGTGGCGAAGGCTTCAGGCAGCAGGGTGTCGAGGCTCTCGCCGTTGGCCAGGCGGGCGCGGAACTCCTCGGTACGCGCCTGGAGCGCGGCATCGTCGAGGGCTTCGTACTGCGGCTCCAGGGCGTTGACCTGCTGGACCTGGCGCTGCATGCGCTTGACTTCACGGTCGTTCTTGGAGCCGACGACCTTGCGTAAAAGAGTATTGATCATGGAATGTCCAATCTGCGTGTCGCGTTCAGCCGATGACCCGAGCACCCATCGAGGGACTGCGGTCAGCGGCAGGAAGAGTTGGCTTGGTGAATGCGATACGCAAGAGGTGGGCCACGCCGCGTGAGCACGTCGTGGTCGGCCGCCCAGCGGCGCTGCGGCAGCGCCCTTGGTGGTGCGACGGCCTTCCTGACCTGCACCACCGGCCGGCGCCGCGGCCAGTGCGGCAGCGCACGCCGACGCGCCACATAGCGGCAGCGGGCGCGCATCAGCGTCGGTGCGAGAATGCAGGTCTGCACGACCCGCTCGGCCAGGCGCAGGGTTTCCGCCTGGGTCAAGCCGGCCGGCAACAGACAGCTGACCAGCAGGCCGGCAAGCCACCAGCGCGAACGCTGTCGACAGCGTGTCGTCGCAGCCGATAGGCTGGCGACGCTACGATCCTGTGGCTGGGCGGCGGTCATGCTGTCGCTGATCTCCGAGCGTGCTAGGCTTGCCGTGTTGGTACGATGAGAAACAAGCACATGAGTATAAAGGTTAAGCGCTCACGAGCACAGCCCATGTCGCGCCTGCTCGGTGGTAACGGCGAGTTGGCACCGCTGATGCGCACGGCACGCCTAATCGGCAAGGCCCAGCAGCACCTACGTGAAAACTTGCCGGAAGAGGTGCGCGAGCACGTCTTCGTCGGCGGCTATCGCGACGGCAAGCTCACGCTACTGACCGACCGCGCCGTATGGCTGACCTGGCTGCGCTACGAACAAGCACGCCTGCTCGAGCTGCTGCACCGCTTGCCGGAGTTTGCCGCCGTCACGGGCTTCAGTCTCAAGGTACGCCCCGTAAGGCCGCTCAAGGTACCGCCGCGCCAGGTCAGGCAGCTGCCCGCCCCGGCTGCCGACGAGATCTCCGCCTGCGCTGCCGACGTGGAGGACCCGCGCCTCAAGCGAGCCCTCGAGCGACTCGCCTCCCATGCCAAGCACGGTGACGAGTCGCCCTAGCGACAGCTTCTTCATGACAATCGATAGGTAATGCCGTCGACTTCGACCTCCTGGATGTCGGCATAGGCGACGGTAACGCCGTTGATGTCACCCGGTGCCCCATCGTGCTCCATCAGCGTGGTCTCAGGCACCACCTTGACCCCGGTGGCGCCCACATGCTGAATCCGCGCTGAAAAACGTTTGCCCTCGCGCTCGACTACCACTCGTTCACCGAACATGCAGCGTCCCACCTGGGACAACAGCTCCGCCTCGCTTACCTGTTGGACTGTCATCACGTTCCTCCCTGGTCATACGCCGCTCCAAGCTGCGGCGAAAGCATTTCATGCCTTTCAATGTAGGAGATGAAGCAGAGGATGACATCCCGCAGCCGGCTGGTGGAATCTCGTGTCCCGGCGCTATGCTAGGGCGAGTAGATATTGCCAGACCCACCTCTTCATCCGCAGGTAACCATGACCCTCAGCAAGACCCAATCCAGCTTCTATCGCCGCCTGTACCTGGCCCACTTGATCGAGTGCGGCATCAGCAGCATACCGGCCATCGTCAATGCCACCGGCATGCCCCGCCGCACCGCCCAAGACACCCTCAAGGCCCTGGAGGAGCTGGACATCCGCTGCGAATTCCGGCCGACACCGGGCGAACGTCACAATAGCGGTGGCTACGAAATCGTCGACTGGGGACCTATCGACCCAGCCTGGGTGAGGAACAACGCCGAGCGGCTGCGTACCACCCTGAGCTATCCCGAAATGTCACGGGCCTGAGCCGACATGAACAGGCACGGCTGGAATATCGGTGGATTGCTGGCTCTGATCGCCCTGCTGGCCGGCTGCGCCGGGCCGGTACTGCAAACACCGGGACCGGCCGCCAGCGTGCCCCAATTGACCTCCTACCAGGTGACTGCCGACGACGGCTACCGCTTGCCGCTGCGCCACTGGCCGGCCGAGGACGAAACCGAGGTGGTCGTGCTGGCAGTACACGGTTTCAACGATCACGCCGGCAGCTTCGACGTCATGGCTCAGGCTCTGGCCCCGCACGGCATCGAGGTCTATGCCCACGACCAGCGTGGCTTCGGCACTACCGATCAGCGCCGCATTTGGGCCGGTCACGAGCGCCTGCGCGACGACGTCATCATGCTGACGAAGCTGCTACGTGAGCGCCATCCCGAAACCCCGCTCTATGTGATCGGCAAGAGCATGGGGGCCGCAATCACGTTGCTTGCCATGACCGCCGATACACCGCCGCCCGTGGACGGCAGCGTACTGATCGCCCCCGCCGTGTGGGGTACGGAAACCATGCCCTGGTACCAGCGCGCCGGGCTCTGGCTCGGCGTGCGTCTGATGCCCCAAACCACTTTTTCGATCCGCACCACCCGGCGCCTGGGCATCGAGCCCACCGACGACGACGAGATCAAGCGCCAGCTCGCCGGCGACCCCTTGATTCTGCGCAGCGCACGAGTCGACACCCTGGCAGGCCTGACCAATACCATGGGGCTGGCTCTCGAAGCGTCGAGCAAGCTGCCCTCACCGGCTCTGATCCTCTACGGCGACGAGGATCAGGTTATTCCTACCGAAGCCTACTGCGCCCTGCTGGAGCGCTTGCCGCAGGATGAGGCGATACGCCTGGCGTTCTATCCCGGTGGCTACCATATGCTCACCCGTTACAGCCAGCGCCAGCGCACCGAGCGAGATATCGCAGCCTGGCTTCATGACCCCACCGCCGAGCTTCCCTCGGGGCTCGAAGTCGCTCGCGAGATACCGCTGGCCACGCTGTGCGATCGATAGTTTGTCGGGCCGACAATAAAAAAGCGGCGGGCAAGGCCCGCCGCGAAACACCGATCAGTCGCACTGACCGAGAGAGATGCCTGGTAACGATCAGATCTCGAAGCCGAGACCGAACTCCTCCGCCGACAGTGCCATCAGCGGCTCGGCGCCGGCCTGAATGCACTGGGCGTGGGCGCGGGTGCGCGGCAACAGGCGCTGGAAGTAGAAGCGCGCGGTCTTGACCTTGGCCTGGTAGAAGGCCGCTTCGTCGCTGCCTCCCGCCATGGCTTGCTGAGCCTGCTTGGCGGCACGGGCGAAGAGGTAGGCAAGCGTCACGTAGCCGGAGTACATCAGGTAGTCGACGCTGGCCGCACCGACTTCCTCACGGTCGTTCATCGCTTTCATGCCGATGCCCATGGTCAGCTCGCCCCACTCGGCGTTGAGCTTGGCCAGCGGCGCGACGAACTCGGCCATGTCGGCGTTGCCCTCTTCGCCTTTGCAGAACTTGTGAATCTCCTTGGTGAAGACCTTGAGGCTCTCGCCCTGGCTCATCAGCACCTTGCGACCCAGTAGGTCGAGGGCCTGGATGCCGGTGGTGCCTTCATAGAGGCGCGTGATGCGGGAGTCGCGCACCAGCTGCTCCATGCCCCACTCCTGGATGAAACCGTGACCGCCGAAGACCTGCACGCCCTCGTTGGTGGCTTCGAAGCCCACCTCGGTGAGGAACGCCTTGACGATCGGCGTCAGCAGGCTGAGCAGGGTCTCGGCGCGCTCGCGCTCGGCGGCGTCCTGGCCGTGCTCGACGACATCCAGCATCTGCGCGGTGTAGAGCACCAGCATCCGGCCGCCTTCGGCGAAGGCCTTCTGAGTCAGCAGCATGCGCCGCACGTCGGGATGCACGATGATCGGGTCGGCGGGCTTCTCGGGCGCCTGCGGACCGGAGAGTGCGCGCATCTGCAAACGGTCGCGGGCATAGGCCAGCGCGTTCTGGAAGCTCGCCTCGGTCAGGCCCAGGCCCTGGATGCCCACGCCCAGGCGGGCAGCGTTCATCATGGTGAACATGCAGGCCAGCCCCTTGTTGGGCGGGCCGACGAGGAAGCCACGAGCGGCGTCGAAGTTCATCACGCAGGTGGCGTTGCCGTGGATACCCATCTTGTGCTCCAGCGAGCCACAGGCCACGCCGTTGCGCTCGCCGGGATTGCCTCCGGCGTCGGGCATGAACTTGGGCACCACGAACAGCGAGATGCCCTTGGAGCCCTCGGGGGCATCCGGCAGCTTGGCCAGCACCAGATGGACGATATTCTCGGCCAGGTCGTGCTCACCGGCGGAGATGAAGATCTTGGTACCGGTGATCTCGTAGGCGCCGTCGGCAGTGGGCACGGCGCGGGTCTTGATCAGGCCCAGGTCGGTGCCGCAGTGCGGCTCGGTCAGACACATGGTGCCGGTCCACACGCCCTCCACCAGCTTGGTGAGGTAGGTGGCCTGCTGCTCCTCGGTACCATGATGGCGCAGCGCGTCGGCAGCACCGTGAGACAGGCCGGGATACATGCCCCAGGCCAGGTTGGTGGCGCAGATCATCTCGGAGAGCACCATGGCCAGCGAGTGCGGCAAGCCCTGGCCGCCATGGGCGGGCTCCGCCGCCAGGCTCGGCCAGCCGCCTTCGACATACTGCTGATAGGCCTCCTTGAAGCCCTTCGGCGCCTTGACCTCACCGCCCTCGAGCAGACAGCCCTCCTGATCACCGCTCTGGTTCAGCGGCAGCAGCACCTCGCGGGCGAAGCGAGCGCCCTCTTCGAGAATGGCGGCCACGACATCAGGCGTGGCCTCTTCACCGCCCGGCAGACGAGCGTAATGAGCGGGATAGTCCAGCATTTCGTCCATCACGAAACGAAGGTCACGCAGGGGGGCCTGATAATCGGGCATCTCTACTCTCCAGAAAGGTCGACGAAAGGTCGCCTGAAGCCGGGCGTGGGAAAACGGCATCGACCGCTTTCAAACATGTGTTTGAAACTAGCTCGCTCTAGACGACGAGTCAAGCGCTCGTTTTAATCTTTTCTTCCATTTCTCTTCCCACTCTTATTACTCGCTCAGACATGACGCGGGATGAGCGGCGTATGGGGCTCCCAGCGGCTCGCACCAGGCGCATGACACGGTGGCAGGCGACGAGCTCAGGGCTTTCACAACCACGCCATCAATAATTGCACAAAAATAATTGGCACCAATATCTTGTGCGCCATACAAAAGGCAGGAATTCCCCAAGAATGGGGACCGCTCTACCTTGGCCGGCATTCAGGCCCGGCTCATGGCATGGCGTCGTAAAGCCTGTCTCGCAGCGCCTCGAGCCGTGCCTTCAGCTCCTCCAGCTCTTCCTGGGGCTGACCGCTGGCCATGACCACGCAGCCGGGGATCTCCTGCGCCTGCGCCTGTAACGCCCTGCCCCGCTCGGTGAGAAACAGTTCGACGACCCGTTCATCGCGCCGGTTGCGCACCCGCCGCAGCAGGCCCTCGGCTTCAAGCCGCTTGAACACGGGGGTCAGCGATCCGGTATCGGTCATCAGGCGCCGGCTTATGGCTCCGGCGCTCTGGCCATCCTGCTGCCACAGGGTGAGGAGAACGAGATATTGCGGATAGGTGAGGCCAAGCCCCTTGAGCAGAGGCTTGTAGAACTTGGTCATCAACAGCGAAGTGGAGTACAGCGTGAAACAGAGCTGACTCTCGAGTTCGAGGTCAGTGCCGATCTCCTGGCTGGGCATGGCAGGCGTTCCTGTTACGGCTTGTCGTGCACCTACGCTAACGCGCCGGCAAGTGGCCTGCCAAGGCAACGCTACCAACGCTCACTGCATGCGAATGCCGCCGTCGAGACGGATCACTTCCCCGTTGAGCATGGCGTTGGTGATGATCTGCTCGGCCAGGCGGGCGAACTCGTCGGGATGGCCCAGGCGCTTGGGGAACGGCACCGAGGCGGCCAGCGCCTTGGCGGCCTCGTCGGGAATCTCGCTCATCATCGGCGTCTGGAACACCCCGGGGGCAATGGCCATCACGCGGATGCCATGACGCGACAGCTCGCGTGCCGCCGGCAGGCTCATGCCCACCACCCCGGCCTTGGAGGCGCTGTAGGCGCACTGCCCCACCTGGCCGTCGAAGGCGGCGATGGAGGCCGTGTTGACGATCACCCCGCGCTCGCCGTCCTCGCTCGGTGCATTTTTCGCCATGGCGGCGGCGGCCAGACGCATGACGTTGAAGGTGCCAACCAGGTTGATCTGCACCGTGCGCGCGTAGGCGTCGAGGTCGGCCGGGTTGCCTTCGCGGTCGACCAGCTTGGCCACGCTGACCACCCCGGCGCAGTGCACCACCCCGGCCAGACCCGCATCGCCCCCCAGGGCGACGGCGGCGTCCACCGCCGCCTGCATGTCGGCCGCCGAGGTCACGTCGCCGCGTACCGCGCGGGCGGCCTCGCCCAGCGTTCTCGCGATAT
>NZ_BAEU01000110.1:0-191574 GCF_000246875.1 Halomonas sp. KM-1 | reverse complement strand
TTCGCTCGCCGACTTTTCAGACAGAGCCTAGCGCCATCGTAGAGCTGAGGGCAGCGCCCAGCTTCACTTCAGCCGTTCAAGCCGCCCCTTGCGTTTGACGATGTTTCGGTAATCCCACTGGATGTCTCGGGCTTTACCAAGCCAGCGCTCGAGGTCTTTCACATTGACCTGCTCGACGGCGGTGTAGCGGACTTCCGCGGCCTTGAAGCTGCCCTCTTTCTGCAAGCCTTCCTCTTCGAAGGACTGGCCGCTCCAGAACAGCAGCCGCACACAGTGCTTGAGCTTCTTGTAGCCGACTATCGGGTTGTCATCGAGGAACCATACGGGATGGGCGTGCCATACCTTGCTCTCGGCCTCGGGCAGGTGGCGCTCGATGGTCTCGGCCAGGAGGTCGCAGATGGCTTTGTCGCTGGGCTCCTGCCGTTGGTTGTAGTCGTGGATGTCAGGATGCATCGCGCCCCCTCCTTTGGCTGATGCAGCGCTCGTAGCGAATGGATAGCTTCTCGCAGATTTCCTCCAGACACTCTTCGAAAACCGGCTCCATATCACTGTAGGCAAATGCGAGTTGGTTCATGATCTCCATACACAATAAGCCGTACAAGCGGATCCAGCACCATAGGAAGACATGGACCGCTTCAGGCGGCAATAGCCCATCAATAGCTTCGGAGTAATCTTGGAGTTGCCTTAGCAGAGAAGGATCCAGCTCATCCAACGCCGGGACGGCGAACGGCTTGGTCTCCCACACTTCCACCAATTGATCCAAGAACGTCTTACCGAACGCCACCCCCGCTTGGTGCCTGGAGGACTCCGGGTTGCGTATATCGACCGCCGGCACCGGGCTGGCAAACACCCAGCCGAACTCGGCAGGGTGCCTAACGGCCCAGGTACGCATGGCACGTGCCATCGCTATCAGGCGTTGCCCCGGTGTGCCGGATGTCGCCGCTCCCGCGGCCTTCATGGCAGCGGTCAGCTCCTCGTAGAATTCGGCAGTGAGTGCGCTCACCAAGTCATCGTGACTCTCATAGTAGCGGTACACCGCCGGCCCGCTCATGCCCACTTCTCGGGCGATGGCGTTGATGGTTACCGCAGCCGTGCCTTTATAAATCAATAGATTGCGCGCCGCCTCGCGTATCTCTGCCAAGGTAGCCTGCCTCAACCT
This sequence comes from Halomonas sp. KM-1, assembly GCF_000246875.1. Classification (NCBI taxonomy): domain Bacteria; kingdom Pseudomonadati; phylum Pseudomonadota; class Gammaproteobacteria; order Oceanospirillales; family Halomonadaceae; genus Halomonas; species Halomonas sp. KM-1. The sequence continues at coordinate 190,415 of NZ_BAEU01000110.1, read as the reverse complement.
CTCGCGTCTGCTCACCTGCGTCGCCATTTGAATGCTCCCTTCATGCCAATCTGCTTGACATGTTACAGCTATTATTGTCAGTTATACCCTCTAACTAAACTGACGAGAGCCATGAACATGACGTCATCACAGCACCGGCCTCTGCCTTCGCAGCGGGCATCTCGCAATCCATTGGCACGACTACTGGCCAAGCACTTCTCTCACGGCGTGGTCACCGAGGTGGAAGACGTTACCCCCTCGATGCGCCGGATTCGCATAGCATCCGAAGCGCTGGGTGAGCTCTCGTACATCCCGGGCCAACACGTTCGGATCGAGATTAACGATCCGCTTTCCCTTTATGGGATCTTGCGCCCTGCCGAGACGCTGCGCACCTACACGATCTGGCACTATTCCCGCGAGGACCAATACATCGACCTATGTGTCCATCTCTACCGTGGTGATGGCATTGGCGTGGAATGGGCGAAACGTACTAGCCCCGGAGAAACCGTGACTTTCTGGGGGCCGCAGGGTGACTTCGTACCGCAGGCGGCCGACTACCATTTGTTCATTGGCGAAGAAACGGCTACGGTCGCCTTCGCAGCGATGATCGCCGCCATGCCCGCCGAAGCTCGGCTCTATGGCGTACTCGAAAGCGCCAACGCGGGAGAGGAGTTGCCGCTGCCTGACAGTGGGGCGTTGCTTAGAGTGCACCGAAACGGGGGTTCACCCGTAGCATCTACCACCCTGTTGGTAGCACTAGCGGAACTGGATCTCCCGGGCCAGCCTGGCTTCGCCTACATTGCCGGTGAAGCACGCACTTGCCAGCTGGCCCGACATCACCTGATCGAGGAGCGCGGCTGGCCCCGGGATGCGATCAGGACGAAGCCCTTCTGGGCACTGGGCAAGCGAGGCTTACATTAATGCGCCACATCTGCTCTTTCATCGAACCGGACAGCGGCTCCGCAAATCGATCTCATCACCCTCATATGTCGAGACGATCATCCATTTGCCTGAGCTTGATGCGTGCTTTGATCCGGCTGAGGGCAACGGGAGTGACCCGGACGTAGCCTGCTATGTCCCGATCCGTCACTCGCTCGGCGATATGCGGGTATTCTTCGATGAAACGCTGATAGCGCTCCTCCGCAGAGAGTGTGAGCAGGTCGCGCTCACGCGCTTCCTTGCGAAAACCGTAGAGCTCGAAGCCTTTCCGCAGGGCACGCTGCCACTGTGGGTGCTTGTCGCCTAGCTGATCCAGCAGGTGGTATGGCAGCGATTCGACCGAGGCCGAACAAGCGGCAACGGCGCTGAAGCTGGTAACGCCACCGGGTGATAGCCCGGCAATACTGGCAAAGAACCTACCTTCGGCAGCAAATGCCTTGACCCAGGCATCGCCGTCGTAGGTTTCGTAGACCATCTTGATGACGCCGCTTTTCACGAAATAGACGACTGGATGGGCAACTCCCACCAGGAATAAGCACTCACCAGATGCCAGTGTCTTACGCCGTAGCGCAGACTCAACAAGGTGCCAGTCCGGTAGCGAATCGCCCGCCAGCCGCTCGAGAATTTCCTTTGCCGCGCTCACTATCCTTCACCGCTCATTAACCTAGGTTAACGCTGACCGTACATCACCAAGGGATGCTGCCGCCAATATCCCCCTTAGGAGACTCATCATGCGTTGGCTCATCCTGCCGCCCAGTGCGCTACTTTTCACCGCTGTCATCATGGTTCTGCTGGATCTTTACGCTCCACTCGTGCGCCTATGGGAGACGCCGTACCGCTGGGGTGGCATTGCGGTGCTGCTCGTTGGTCTCGGCATCGCCCAGTGGCATGCACACCTGTTCCGTCGGTTGGAAACCAACATCGACACCTTCGGTGAACCCGGTTCGCTGACCCGGCAAGGCCTTTTCGCGGTAACGCGCAATCCCATGTATCTCGGCTTCGTCATCGCTCTGACGGGCCTTGCCATCTGCCTTGGCTCAGCAGCCCCTTTCCTGGCAGCGCTCTGCTTCGCCCTGCTGGTCAACTTCTGGTACATCCCGGTCGAGGAGCGCAACATGCAGCACAAGTTCGGCCAAGCCTACCTCGATTACAAGGCAGCGGTGCGCCGCTGGCTCTAGGCTTGCCGGCCTCAACCGAGCTGAGCGGGCCTGTCACTCCCCAACGATACGGTCCCGCCCGCTCTGCTTGGCCTGATAGAGCCTCCGGTCCGCCTGTTCGATCAGGCTGGCCGGGATCCCCCCTTCCGCTGGGGTAGCGGTTGCCACGCCCATGCTGACGGTGACGAGGTGTGAGACGTCGGAAGCGCGATGAGGTATGGCTGCATCACAAAGGGCGGCTCGACAGCGCTCTGCCACCTGACAGGCGGCTTCCAGATCCGTTTCCGGCAATACGAGAGCGAACTCTTCGCCACCGAAGCGTGCCAGCAAGTCGCGAGGTCGTGCGGCCGAGGTACTTACGATTTGCGCAACCCGGCGCAGGCAGTCGTCACCGGCGAGATGGCCGTAGTAGTCGTTGTAGAGCTTGAAGCAGTCGATATCGAGCATGATGAACGAGAGGGCTTGGCCGGCGCGCTTGGCGCTGGCCCACTCCGATTCCAGTACGGAATCGAGCAGGCGCCGGTTGGCGATACCGGTGAGGCCATCCTGATACGAAAGCTCTTCGAGTTCCCGTTGCAGCCGCATCAGCTTCTCTTCGCTCTTCTTGCGCTCGCTGATGTCGAACATGAAGCCGACCAGCGCTTCCGCTTCGCCGGCTTCGTTGCGTAGCACGTGCACGACGTCACGTATCCACACGTAGCTGCCGTCGGTCTTCAGGGCGCGGTAGTCCGCCTCGTGATCGATGCCATTCCTGGACTGTTCGATACAGAAGCTGACCACCCGCTCACGATCCTCCGGGTGCATGCGCTCGACCCAGTCGTCGACGGTGACCCAACTGCACGGCGACCAGCCCAGCAGCCGCTCGATCTGCGGCCCGATGTAGGAGAAGCGCATGGTCTGGAGGTCGATTCTCCAGGGGATGGCCTGGGTAGACTCCAGCAGTGTTTTGTAGACAGCGGTATCTACGCTCAACGGCGCGGCATCGTCACTCATAGTGCGTGGGCTCCACTAGGCTGCTATGCGCGTCCGTGCCGGATCGAACCTGCTTATGACCCAGTCTGCCACAGAGTGGCCGGAATCAGGCGAAAAATGCCATTAATGGAGCCGATAGTTTTAGCTATTGGTGAAGCTGGGGCCGACGGATATCAGTTCGCTCTTGCTGCGCTTCTCCTGAGTACCATATGGGTCACCTTTTCCGTCGCCACCCGCTCTGTACAACGATAGCCGAGCGCGCGCATGTCGAGGCCTGTGAACAGGTACTCCCCTGTGCCAAGCAGGACCGGCGTGACGGCAAGGTGAAGCTCATCGACGAGCTGTGCACGCAGGTACTGCTGCACGGTCGCCACACCGCCGCCGAGACGCACGTCCCTGCCACCTGCGACTTCGCGAGCGCGCTCCAGGGCCGCATGAATGCCTTCGGTGACGAAGTAGAACGTCGTGCCGTCCGGCATCTCGACGGGATCGCGAGGGTGATGGGTCAATACGAAAACCGGCATGTGAAACGGCGGGTTATCGCCCCACCATCCTTGCCAGCTTTCATCCGGCCAAGGGCCACGCACGGGGCCGAACATGTTGCGGCCCATGATCCAGGCGCCGACATTCTCGAAGCCGCGGGCCACGAAATCGTCGTCGGGGCCGGTTTCTCCTCCCTCCTGGCCCAGCACCCTTTGCTGAAAGGTCGCGGTAGCAAACTGCCAGTCCTGATTCTCCAGGCCGTTGATACCCATCGGATTTTCCAGGCTCTGCTCGGGGCCGGCGGCAAAGCCGTCCAGCGAGATACTGAAGCAGGAAACGCGTAGCTGACTCATCGTGACCTCCTGAACGGATGCATCGCATGGTCAGTAGTCGAACGGTCCGCATGGGATTCGACATCCTACCGGCCAGCCCGCCACCCTCTAAGACAGCAGGAGCCTCTCATCAATGGGCTTGAACTCGTTGGCGGCGCTTATCAGAGAATTAGCCGTCAACTGCGGTACGCCATAGACCTCCGCCACCTTCCCATGGACTTGCCGGATCTTGTCTACCAGCAGGGCGAAATCCCCATCGCCCGAAACCAGCACGATGACGTCCACCTGCTCGGCGTACTCGATGGCATCGAGGGTAATACCGACGTCCCAGTCCCCTTTTGCAGAACCGTCCGATCTTTGAATGTAGGGCTTCAGCTTCACCTCGAAGCCGATGGCGCGAAGGATGTTCTGAAACTCCTGCTGCTTCCGGTCGCCTCTGTCGATGGCGTAGGCGATGGCCTTGACGACCTCTCGCCCCGCGGTGGCTTCGGCCCAGAACTCGTTGTAATCGAAATTGCGCTTATACGCTTGTCGCACCGTGTAGTAGACGTTCTGGACGTCCACGAAGATCGCCACCTTGTCCATGGAATGCTCTCATCTTTTATTGCTCTAGTGGCGCCAAACGCAGCGCCCCGAGCCAGTATGAACTGACTCAGGGCGCTTGTGTGCTCCGGTTGCTGCTTTCGCTGACTTAATCGCCAGACCCGCGGTTCGATGGTTGCGGCACCGTTCCTCACCGGACATGATATCTGAAACCACAGTTTCAGGAGTCGGCATGGCCAGATCCTCGCAGACGCGTTCCTTCCTCTCCCGAGTGCGCAGCGCCCTGCCCTCCCTGCACCCGGCCGAGCGCCGGCTGGGCGAGTTCGTGTGCGATTTCCCCGGTGAAATCGCCAGCTACGATGCCCAGGAGTTGGCAAAGTTTGCCGGGGTATCCAAGGCGACGGTGTCGCGCTTCGTACGCCGGCTCGGCTACGAGAGCTACGAGGCGGCGCGCAAGCACGCCCGCGAGGAGCAGGCCACCGGCTCACGCCTCTTCCTGCAGAGCGCGGCCCTGGAGCCGGGCGAGCGCTCCCTGGCGCTCAACCTGGACCAGGGCAAGGACAACCTTGATCGAACCTTCTCGGCGATCACCCAGGCGCAGGTGGACTCCGTGGCCCAGGCCATCCTCGACGCCCGCAAGACCTGGGTAATCGGCTTTCGCGCCAGCCACCCTTTCGCCGACTATCTGCGCTGGCAGCTCACCCAGGTGGTGGAGCAGGTGGTCAGCCTGCCCGGCGGCGGCGAGACCCTGGGCGAGCACTTGGTCAGCGTGCGTGCGGAGGACTGCGTGGTCGTCATCGGCCTGCGTCGCCGGGTGGCAATCACCGAGCAGGTGCTGGCCGAGGCCCGCGAGAGCGGCGCTCGGGTGCTCTATATCACCGACGAGGGGCTAGCCCCGGACCCCAGCGTCACCTGGCACTTCCGCTGCTGCACCCTGGCCGCAGGGCCGCTGTTCAACCACACCGCCGTCATGGCGCTCTGCCACCTGCTGGCCATGCGCACTATCGAGCTTGCCGGTGACGACTCGCGCCGCCGCCTGCGCCGCATCGAGACACTGAACGATAAGCTCGAAGAACTGTAGGAAGACGGCACCATCCTGGCGCATGGCGCTACCAATCTGCACACTTTCCGGGCAAAAAAAGAAACACTCGCGCGGCGTACCAACAGGCGATTCTGAAGTAATTGGCTGTTTTCGCTATGAAACTACAGTTTCTTGAATGCGATGGCATGAAACTTGGATCACTCAAGGCGACTGCCGCCGCCTGAACGCGGTGGGCCGATACCGCCACCTGGCGCCCAGCGGAGCCGTACTCCCTCCCAAGGTGCCGCCGATGACAGGACCAAGACCATGCTGAAACGTACCGCTCTGGTAACCGCCGTCTCCGCCGCCCTGATGGCCTCTGCCGCTCAGGCCAGCGCGCTGTCGATCCAGGTGCTCGGCCAGCCCGCCGGCTCCGGCCTGATCGCCCAGCAGAAGGAGCAGCCCTTCTTCACCAACCTGGCGGACAACACCGGCCTCGATATCACCGTGCAGTACCTGCCGGTGGACGTGGCGGGGGTTCCCGACACCGACGGCCTGCGCGTACTACGCTCCGGCCTCTTCGATATCGTCTCTCTGCGCGGCCCCCAGGTGAGCCGCGATGAGCCCTCCATCCTCGGGCTCGACCTGATCGGGCTCAACACCAGCTTCGAAGCCGGCCGTGAGCATGTCGCCGCCTTCTACGATTACGTGGATAGCCGCCTGCAGGAGCGCTTCAACGCCAAACTCTTGGGCACCTGGCCCGCCGGCCCCCAGGTAATCTTCTGCCGCGGCGAGATCGGCGGCCTGGATGACCTGCGCGGCAAGCGCGTGCGTGTAGGCGACCAGAGCGCGGCCAACTTCGTCGGCCAGCTCGGCGCCACCGGCATCTCGATGCCCTTCGGCGACGTCCAGCAGTCGCTCTCCCGCGGCGTGATCGACTGTGCCATCACCGGCCCTGCCTCGGCCAACTCCGGCGGCTGGCCGGAAGCCACGACCACGGTACTGCCCATCGCCTTGCAGCTGGCCATCAACGGCTACGCCATCAACCTCGATACCTGGAACAGCATGACCGAGGAGCAGCAGACCCAGCTCGAATCGGCCATCGCCGAGCTGAGCGACGAGATCTGGGCCTACTCCGAGGAGCTCTATGAAGACGCCATGCGCTGCAACGCCGGCGAAACACCCTGTGAGTACGGCACCCCTTACTCCCTCACCGAGGTGCCGGTGACAGAGGAGGATCTGGCCAAGGTGGCCGCCGCAGTGGAAGAGGTCTCCCTGCCGATCTGGGCGCGCCAATGCAACGCCGCCGCCGCGGACTGCGAGGACGTGTGGCGCGATACCGTCGGCCAGAAGCTCGGCCTCTGAGCCCGGGAGGCGACGATGACGATCTACGCTCGCATTCTCGGCATGCTGTTTGGCGCCATGATGCTGCTGCTCGCCCTGCTGATCACGGTGGAAACCGTGATCCGCAAGGCCTTCTCGATGTCGCTCGGCGGGGTCGACGAGCTGGGAGGCTATGCCATCGCCATCGCCGCCCCGCTGGCTTTCTGCGTGGCCATGGTCGAGCAGTCCCATATCCGCATCAACCTGGTGCACATGCGCCTGCCCTTCAGGGTGCAGGCGGTGCTCAACGCTCTGGCCGCCCTGACCCTCGGGCTGCTGGCAGCCTTCCTGCTGTATTTCACCATCCAGACCGTCCAGGACACCCGGCTCTACGGCTCCATCGCCCAGACGCCCCGGGCCACGCCGTTGATCTACCCGCAGACCGTGTGGCTGATCGCCATGGTCGCCTTCACCCTGGCCGCCACGGTGCTCACCGTGCAGGCCATGGGGCTGCTGGCGAAGGGCGACTGGAAGGCGCTCAACCGTCGCTTCGGCCCGAGCTCGACCCAGGACGAGCTGGAAGCGGAGCTCGAAGACCTCAAGCTACGCGAACAGCAATCAGACGGGCTGCCGCTCGATGAACCACAGGCGGATGAATCCCGTACCGGCGACCCGGTGCGCAAAGGAGGCCAGTCATGAGCATTCCCCTGATCGCCTCGGCGTTCTTCATCATGCTCAGCCTGATGCTGCTGAGCATCCCGGTGGCCGTGGCCATCCTCTTCGTTGGCGTGATCGGCGGCTACCTGATGCACGGCTTCCCCCTGGTGGACATGATGGGTGGCGTGGTCTGGAGCAGCCTGAACAGCCCCTCCATGCTGGCGATTCCGCTGTTCATGCTGCTCGGCGAACTGCTGCTTCGCGGCGGCATCGCCGACCGGATGTACGCGGCGCTCTCGGTGTGGTTCAACCGCCTGCCGGGCGGGCTGCTGCACACCAACATCGCCACCTGCACGCTCTTCTCCGCCACCTCGGGCTCTTCGGTGGCTACCGCCGCCACCGTGGGCACCATCTCGCTGCCGGCGCTGCAGAAGTACCGCTATCCGGTGCGCCCTTCGCTCGGCTCCTTGGCTGCCGGCGGCACTCTGGGCATCCTGATTCCCCCCAGCATCAACCTGCTGGTCTACGGCCAACTGGCCAATACCTCGGTCAGCCAGCTGTTCGCCGCCGGTCTGATCCCGGGCCTCACCCTGGCCCTGCTCTTCTCCGTCTATCTGTTCATCGCTCACGGCAAGGCGGGCAGTACCTCCCTGGTGGAGGTCAACCTGCCGCTGCGAGAGAAGCTTGCCCTCTCGCGCCACCTGGTGCCGCCCTTCGTCATCTTCGGGGTGGTGATGGGCAGCATCTACGGCGGGGTCGCCACGCCTACCGAATCCGCAGCCATCGGGGTGATGATCGCCCTGGCCTTCATCGTGGGCGGGGGCAAGCTGAGCCTCGACCTCTTGATCCACTGCTCGCTGCACGCCGCCAAGACCACCGGCATGGTGATCATCGTGCTGATGTGCGCGCTGCTGCTCAACGTGACCCTCTCGATGCTGGGGGTAACCCAGGCGCTGACCCAGTGGGTGGCGAGCTTCGGCCTCACCCAGGTGGGCCTGCTGCTGGTGCTGCTGCTTTTCTACGTGGTGCTCGGCACTTTCATGGATGCCATGTCGATGCTGGTGCTGACGGTGCCGATCACCGTGCCGATGGTGATGGCCGTGGGCGTGGACCCCATCTGGTTCGGCATCTTCATCGTGCTGATGTGCGAGATCGCCCTGATCACGCCGCCGGTGGGCATGAACCTCTTCGTGGTGCAGGGGGTGCGCAAGGATGGCGGCAGCTTCAACGACGTGATTTGGGGCTCGCTGCCCTTCGTGGCGATCATGGCGCTGTTCACGCTGACCATCATGGTCTGGCCGCAGATCGTGATGTGGCTCCCCGACTTGCTAGCGGGGCGCTGATCCATGACCCATTACCCTGGAGACGCCACTCAGCCGGCCCCCGTTCGCGTGCTGGCCATCAATCCCAACACCAACCCGACCGTCACCCGGCGAGTGCGGGAGGTGCTGCAGGCCCTGGCGCCGCCCGGCGTGATCATCGAAGCGGAGAGCCCGCACCAAGGGCCCCGGGCGGTGGAAAGCGGGCAGGACAAGACCCGCGCCGCCAGCCACGTGATGGCGCTGATCGAAAGCCGCATGGCACAGGGCTACGCCGGCTATATCCTCGCCTGCTTCGATGACATAGCCGTCGCTGAGGCCCGCGCTCTGACCGGCGCCCCGGTGGTCAGCCTGGCGGAGGCCGGCATTCGCCGCGCGGACGCCACCGGTGGTCCCTTCACGGTGATCACCACCTTCGAGGGCGCCGTGGCCACCATTGAGTCGCTCTGCGAGAGCTACGACGTGAAGGAGCGCTGCCGCGTCGTTGCCACCGGCATCGGCGTGAGCGAGACCGCGGCGCGCACCACCCTGGCCGAGACGCGACTGGCGAGCCTCTGCGAGGGAGCCCGTGCGGAGGGGGCGCGAGCCATCGTGCTGGGCTCCGGCGCCTTCGCCGGACGCGGCGCGCAGCTTACCAGGCGCCACGGCCTTCCAGTGATGGACGGCTTCGCCGAGGCGCTGGCCTTCGTGCTGCGCCAGGCGGAGCCCATGAGAGCCCGAGGCACCTAGCGCTTTCGCTCAGGTAGGTGTGCACGCCCCCGCGCGCTTGGCGCGGTGGGCGTGCAGCTTCTTGTAGCTCTCGATCAGACGCTGATGCTTCTCCAGACCTTCGAGCTGCATGTTGGTGGGCGTCAGGCCATGGAAGCGCACCTCGCCGTTCACCGAACCGACCACCGCGGCCATGGTCTGCTCGCCGAACATGCGGGTGAGGTTGTGCAGGTAGTCGTCGAGTTCCAGCTCGTCGTCGAGCACGATCTCCAGCACCGCCGCCACGGCCTGGTAGAACAGCCCGCGCTCCACGGTGTTGTCGTTGTACTGCTGGAACATCTCGACCCGCTCCAGGGCCTCTTCGTGCTGCCCCAGCGCCAGGTGGATCAGCAGCTTCAGCTCGAGGATGGTGAGCTGGCCCCACACGGTGTTCTCATCGAACTCGATGCCGATCAGGGTGATGATGTCCATGTGCTCGTCGAGCTGGCTCTCCTCCAGGCGCGCCAGCAGATCGGCCAGTTGCTCGTCGCTCAGGGCGTGGAGGTTGAGGATGTCCTCGCGGTAGTCCAGCGCCATGTTGGTGTTGTCCCAGATCAGGTCGTCCATCGGGTACACCTCGGAGTAGCCCGGCACCAGGATGCGGCACACCGGTGCGCCCAGGTCTTCGTGCACGGCCATGTAGGCCTCGAGACCCAGCTCTTCCAGGATACCGAACAGCGTGGCCGCTTCATCCTCGTTCGCGCCGGAGAAGTCCCAGTCGGCGAACTCGAACTCGCTCTTGGCACTGAAGAAGCGCCAGGAGACCAGCCCCGAAGAGTCGATGAAGTGCTCGACGAAGTTGTTGGGCTCGGAGACGGCCTGGGAATTGAAGGTCGGCGGCAGGAAGTCGTTCAAGCCCTCGAAGCTGCGGCCCTGCAGCAGCTCGGTGAGGCTGCGCTCCAGCGCCACCTCGAAGCTGGGGTGGGCGCCGAAGGAGGCGAATACGCCGCCGGTGCGCGGGTTCATCAGGGTCACGCACATGACCGGGAACTGGCCACCGAGTGAGGCGTCCTTGACCAGTACCGGGTAGCCCTGGGCTTCCAGGGCCTGGATGCCTTCGAGAATGCCCGGGTAGCGCTCGAGCACTTCCATGGGCACGTCCGGCAGTGCCAGTTCCTGTTCGAGAATCTCACGCTTCACCGCCCGCTCGAAGATCTCCGAGAGGCACTGTACCTGCGCTTCAGGCAGCGTATTGCCGGCACTCATGCCGTTGCTGAGGTAGAGGTTCTCGATCAGGTTGGAGGGGAAGTAGACCGTCTCGCCGTCCGACTGGCGCATGAAGGGCAAGGCGACGATGCCCCGTTCCCGCTTGCCGGAGTTGGTGTCGATCAGGTGCGAGCCGCGCAGCTCGCCCTCCGGGTCGTAGATCTCGCGAGTGTAGTCGTCGAGGATGCCTTCGGGCAGCTCGTCGTTGGGCCCGGGCTTGAACCACTCCTCGTTGGGATAGTGCACGAAGGCGCTGTTCGCGATCTCTTCGCCGAAGAACTGGTCGTTGTAGAAGAAGTTGCAGCTCAGGCGCTCGATGAACTCGCCCAGCGCCGAGCACAGCGCGCTCTCCTTGGTGGCACCCTTGCCGTTGGTGAAGCACATCGGCGAGGCGGCATCACGGATATGCAGCGACCACACGTGGGGCACGATGTTGCGCCAGGAGGCGATCTCGATCTTCATGCCCAGCTCGGCCAGCATGCCGGACATGTTGGCAATGGTCTGCTCCAGCGGCAGGTCCTTGCCCTCGATCCAGGTGTAGGCGTCCTCGTCGGGCTTGGCTATCAACAGCGCCTGGGCGTCCTCGTCGAGGTTCTCTACCGTCTCGATCTGGAACTCGGGGCCGGTCTGCACCACCTTCTTGACGGTGCAGCGATCGATGGAGCGCAGGATGCCCTCGCGGTCCTTCTCGGAAATGTCTTCCGGCAGCTCGACCTGGATCTTGAAGATCTGGTTGTAGCGGTTCTCCGGGTCGACGATGTTGTTCTGCGAGAGGCGGATGTTCTCGGTGGGGATGTTGCGCGCCAGGCAGTACACCCGCACGAAGTAGGCCGCACACAGCGCGGAAGACGCCAGGAAGTAGTCGAACGGACTTGGTGCCGAGCCATCGCCCTTGTAGCGGATGGGCTGGTCGGTGATGACGGTGAAATCGTCAAACTTGGCTTCAAGCCTGAGATTTTCAAGAAAATTGACTTTGATTTCCATGACGGGCTACCGATGGGGAAGTGTTGCTGGCGCAGGCCGAGGCGCGCAGTCTATCACACCACCCGGGCGCTTTCGGTAACCGACGGCAAGGGTAAAAGGCTCAGCGATACGCCGCGAGTCGGAAGAGGAAGTCGTGGGAGTCTGGCAGTAGGGCAAACAAGAATCTACCCGGCAAACTGGTTACCGGGTAGTTCCCTGCATACTTGTGTTTTTTCGTCAGAGCCGTCTCTGCGGCTTTGTTTACGCAAATTAACGTTGAGTAACGCTAAAAGCAACATAGACATTAGGCTAAAGCATGGCCGCTCTCAGGCCGTCTTACTTGGCGCTCTCACTATGGTGCACTCCTTCATGTTGCAGTGCTTCGAGCACTCTCCGGCCCCGCGGAGAGAGCCGATAGCCCGTGCCCAGGCTCTCTGTCAGGCCCAGATTCTTGAGCTTGCGCACGTTGAGCTTGAAGGCTTCCTTCTCCAGATCCATCATCTCGCACAGCTCCCCTGCGCGGACGCCGGGACGGTTCCCTATCACTTCCAGCGTCTTTCGGGTCCACGGCCCATGTGCGGCTCGCTCATCCAGCCGCCGCAAACGCTCGTGCAAGCCCCGGATTTCCTCACCCGTCAGCTCCGTCGATTCGCGAAGGGCTATCCGAGGATCGGGGCGTAACTCGCCCAGCTCGATTTTGTAGAGCTCGCCTTCACTACGCCGGGAGAGTTCGCGCAGCAGCGACTCGCGGGATTCATAGCCAGCCTGCACCGCATCCTGCTCAGAGATCTCCTCGAGCGCGACCTGGGTCACCGACACGATGGGCAGCTCGCCCACAGCGGTGAGTAGCGTACCTCCTGACTTTACGGTGGGCCGTCGCCAGCGTCGGAAGGCCAGCGTCACACGGCCATCACGGATCTTTTCGAGAAACGCCTTCTTGAACAACACGGCTATTGCCCCCTTTCCGGCCTGAGACTCCGCACCGCTATCTTGCGCCGCTATCTTCCGCCGGTTACGTCCAACAGCGTGCCGGTGGAGTACGAGGCTTCATCGGAGAGCAGCCAGAGAATGGCGCGGGCCACTTCTTCCGGCTGCCCGCCGCGCTGCATGGGCACGCCCGCCTTTACCCGCTCGACCCTGCCGGGCTCGCCGCCGCTGGCATGGATCTCGGTGTAGATCACCCCAGGGCGCACGGCGTTGACCCGAATGCCCTCACCCGCCACCTCCTTGGCCAGGCCGATGGTAAAGCTGTCGATGGCGCCTTTGGCAGCGGCGTAGTCGACGTACTCATCCGGCGCGCCGAGCCGCGAGGCGATGGAGGAAACATTGACGATCGCCCCACCCTGCCCACCGTGCCGGGTCGACATGCGCCGTACGGCCTCCCGGGCGCAGAGAAAGCTGCCAACCACGTTGGTAGTCAGTACCCGGCTCAGGCGCGCGGCGTCCATCTCCTCGACCCGCATCTGCCTTTCCAGAATGCCGGCGTTGTTGACCAGCGCCGTGACCGGGCCGAGCTTCTCGTCGACTTCGGCAAACAGGCGCATCACGTCGGGCTCGTGGCCGACATCGCCCGCTATGGCAATTGCCTCGCCGCCGGCTTGGGCAATCTCCTCGACCACGGCCAGCGCCGCCGCCTCGTTGTGGCGATAGTTGATGCACACGGCGTAGCCTCTGGCCGCTGCCAGGCGGGCGGTGGCTGCACCGATGCCCCGGCTGCCGCCGGTAACCACCAGGACCTTTTTCAATGCGATACCTCCCTTGCGACCACCCCATACCGCAACTCGACCATACCGGTACCCATCTGGCGTACCGATTCGAGGCGCAGGGTTGGGCTCAGCACGCGGCGTGGAAAGAGCGGCTTACCCTTGCCCAGGGTAACGGAGCCAATCTGGACGATGAGCTCATCGAGCAGGCCGGCATCGTGAAACTGCCCCGCCAGATCGCCACCACCGACGACCCAGAGGTTTTTTCCGCCCGCGGCTGCACGCATCTCTTCATGGATAGGCCCCACCTCCCCCTGCACGAAGCGGACGTCCGCTCCTTCGGGAATCGCCAGGTCGCGATGGGTGAATACCCAGGTCGGCTGGGTGTAGGGCCATGGCGAGCCGGTTTCGGCCGCCACGGTATCGGCATTGCGCAGGATCCACTCGTAGGTGGAAGCCCCCATGGCCAACGCGCCCACCTCGGCGATGAACGCCGGATAGCTGGAGTCGCTCAGGTCGCCCAGAGTGAACAACCACTCCAGGGAATCGTCTTCCGTGGCAATGAAGCCATCGAGACTGGCTGCGGTGTAGTACTGGGTTTTCATGATTGCCCATCTGCAAGAAAAGCTTCATGGAAGGTAACGCTACCCTGCGGAACATGATCGCCGAAGGGCAAAGCGAAGAAATACTCCGGTGGCACTCCCTCGTAGACGAGCCCAGGCACATTACGGAACCCGAACTTGACGTAATACTCAGGGTGGCCGACGAGACAGCAGCCTTGGGCGCCTATGGCTTGCAGCCGAGCCAAGCCCTCTTCGATCAGCGCCTTCCCGATACCCTGCCGCTGGTATTCCGGCAGTACGGAAACCGGCCCCAAGCCATACCAGCCCGTGGTGTCATCCGAGATGCTTACCGGCGAGAAAGCGATATGCCCCACCACCCGACCTTCCCTCTCCGCCACCAGCGATACTGCCAAGGCGCCAGCGGAGCGTAATTCGGCGACGATGAACTGCTCGGTATGGCTGGTGTGCTCCATTTCTCGAAAAGCCGCGACGGTTACGTCGTGTATGGCATCGATATCGGCGGCTGTTTCTGTACGTATGGCGATGTTTGCTTCCATTTCAGGTACTGACCGTATTAGTGAAGGTTAGTCGGTTGCCGAACGGGTCGGCTAGCGTCATATCCTGGCTGCCCCATGGCATCGCTTGTAAGTTTGGCTTGGCATATCCATAGCCAGCGGCATTGAGCTGCTGATGGAACGCCTCGAGCTCATCGGTCTCGATCCGTAGTGCAGCGCCCGGGCTGCAATCGCCGTGATGCTCGGAGAGATGCAGCACGCAGCCATCCTTGGAAATCTGCATGTACAGCGGCATGCCTTCCGCGAAGCGGTGCTCCCAATCCACCGTGAAGCCGAGAAATTCAATGTAGAACTCCTTGGCCTTGGCTTCGTCGAAAATGCGCAGTATTGGCGTCGTCTTGCCGAAGCTCATGCTGTGAATCTCCTTTTGGGTCGAAAGTAGCTCGCAAGGTTGTACGATATACCGCGAATCGAGGTTTACCGCTAAGGCTTCAGCAGACTGTCAGCTACCTAATAGCCACCCCAGCACCATCAGGATAAACACGACCGGATAGCCCACGATGGCAGGGGTCATGGTGAGCACCATGCCCAGCGCGCGCCCTTCCACGCCTCGCCGGTAGCCACGCAGAAACAGCACGCGGCCGACAACGAAGAACGTCACGCTGACGGGGATGAGCGAGAGCCACGCCCCTGCCACCAGGCTGGCATAGGCGACATAGAACCCCACCGCCAATATCGCTTGCTCCAGGGTGTTCTGCAGGAACGCCACATAGATGGCGAGTTTCTCGCTCGGCGGCCCTGCGGCCGAGCCGCCGATGTCCTCGGGCGAGAACCGGCGAGTAGTAGAGACCAGGCCGACGGCCACCAGCACACAGAACAGCACCACGGCGCCGGCACGCACGGCAAAGGCCAGACGTTCCCCGAGCTCAACGGGAAAAACGATGAGCGCAGGCAAGAGCCAGTAGGCTGCACCCACCGCCATGCCGAAAAGCACGAAGCCGAGCGTTCCCGCAGAACGGATCTTGCGTTCGGCACGCTGCATGTCGATCTGGTCTGGGGGTGTTTTGTAGCCTTGGCTCATGCCGATCTCCTCTTGAATAAAGCGTAGAACGCCTCAAGCGACGGTCTTACCAGACATACTCGAGCTGTGCAGCCACTGTGGTGGCCGTGCGCATACCATAGCGCTGCTGGATGTCCGCCAGGGCCTGTTCGAGCGCAGCGGCCGGCGGTTCAGTGAGCGGTTCCAACAACTCGGCACCGGCATGGCCGGGCACCGCCTCGACAAGCAGACCTCGCTTGGTGCGTATGAGCGTCTCACTGTCATGGGTCGCTGTGAAAGAGGCGCGAAGGGTCCGCGACCAGGCATCTGCCGTCAGTGCCAGAGCGATTTCGTCGACGCCGTGATCGATCGGCAGCTCCAGACGCTCACGATTCCAGAAAGCCGCCCAGTTGTACGCCATGTTCAGGAGCAGACCCGCACTCAAACCGAAAGCGGACGAATCATGGCTCGCACCTGTATCGGACACTCCCAGCGTCAGGGCGAGACGTTCGGCCTCGGGCGTTCCTGCCACCGCTTCGACCAGCGCCAGGGAAACGGGCAAGGAAGCGGATACGCCCGTGGTGGTGACCCTCTGGCCATCGACCACATAACGCCGGTCACGTACCCAGGTCGTATCCCGATAGCGTCGGTTCAGCTTGCCCAGTGAAAACCAGTGCCCGGTCGCCATCTTGTCCTGCAAGAGGCCGGCATGGGCCAGAGTCAGCACCCCATCGCAGATCCCCACTAACAGAGCCCCGGACTGCGCTTGCTGCTGCAGCCATCGAACTGCCCTCGGATCATCGTGATGATGCAGTGCCGGCACGATGACGATATCGGCCCCTTCGGGCCGCTGGGCGTCGAATTCCGCCATCGTTTGTTCCGCCCACACCTTGAGAGCGGGATGGAGTTCTACGGCACCCGGCCGGGTGGAGACCGTGACCACCTCCATGTGGCCCGACGCCTCGAGCACACCGAAGGGAACCATGAAGTCCGTCGTCTCGGTGCCTTCGTTGGCCGCCATGATCGCCACGACATGCCGCTCGCGCCCACCCTTGGGCGGAGCCAGCTCGAGCGCTTCATGATGCGGTGAGGTGAGTGGCGAGGTGCGCTCTGCGCTACACCCGCCTGCGAAGACTGTCGCCAGCACCAGCAAGGCTGTGCCCAGCGACCGAGAAGCGGCTGAATTACGCATGTTCGTGTCTCCAATGAAGAACTCCGCTCATGCTCTGCCATGCCGGCAACTGGCGTAAATGACAAAGATATCGCAAAATCAGCCAATGCAGACTCCATCCCCGACGCTTCGCACCATCGTCATCCTGGGCTTCGATGGCATTCAGGCCCTCGATCTCGTTGGCCCCATGGAAGTCTTTTCCAAGGCCAACACCTATTGCCCTGCCGGATCGCCCGCCTACCGGGTGCTGCTGGCATCACCGCGAGGCGGAGATATCGTTTCCAACGCAGGATTGCGCATCGCCGGAACCGAGCCCTTGTCGGCACTGCCGAACTCTGTGGATACGCTGATCGTTGCCGGCGGTGACGAGGCGGGACTGCGCAAGGTTGCAGCAGAGGGTGAACTGCTCGACTGGCTGCAGCAGCGAGCCGATTCGTTTCGCCGGCTGGCCAGCGTTTGTACCGGCGCTTTCGTCCTTGCAGCGGCCGGATTGCTGAAGGGCCGGCGGGCGGCAACGCATTGGTCGGCATGCGATACGCTGCAAGCGATGTGGCCGGATATCGAAGTGGACCGAGACGCCATCTACACAGCCGAACCGCCCTTCTATACCTCTGCCGGCGTGACCACGGGACTGGACCTCTGCCTGGCCCTGGTCGAGGATGATTGCGGCGCCCAGGTAGCACTGAACGTGGCGCGCGATCTCGTACTGTTCATGCGCCGCCCGGGTACGCAGGCCCAGTTCAGCGTGGCATTGCGAGCACAGGGCGCCGCCAGCTCACGCCTGGCTCCACTCGTTGCACAGATCGTCGACGATCCTAGAGGCGACCTCAGCGTGCCCGCCATGTCGGCACGGGTCGGCATGAGCGAACGTACCTTCGTGCGCAGATTTCGTGCCGAGCTCGGGGAAACCCCCGCTCAATTCGTCAAGCAGGTGCGTGTGGAGCGTGCCAAGACGCTGCTCGAGACGACCCGCTGGCCCTTGGCTCGCATTGCCGACCGGTCGGGATTTTCCGGCCTGGATGCCCTGCATCGCACCTTCCTCAAGCAGGTCGGAGTGACGCCGGCAGCGTATCGTAGCTACTTTGGAGTACGCACCAACGAGTCCGATGACAAGTGAGGTCTACTAAGCCGTACTACGAGGCAAGCTGCGTATTGGCACGCAGCGCCTTAATCCTAAGAAAGGAATAGCAAGATGCCGTCAGCGGATGATTCGAATGTGCCGGCTCCCTCGAACCGCCGCCTGCGCCTGGTGTACGACGGCGAGTGCCCGATGTGCCGGCGTTACGTACGCTGGCAGCGCATTCGCCATGACGTCGGCGAACTCGAACTGATCGATGCCAGGCAAGACAGTGAGGCGCGCCGCGAACTCACCGCCATGGGCTTCGACCTGGACGAAGGTTTTGCCCTGCAGATAGGCGAACGCTGGTATCACGGCAGCGAAGCTCTGCACCGCCTTACGCTGCTCGGGACCCGCAGCGGCCTTTTCAATCGCCTGATGTACCGGCTGTTTGCCAGCCCCGAGCGCACGGCACGGCTCTATCCTCTGTTCAGAGCGTGCCGCACCGGCCTGCTGAAGGTGCTGAGAAAAGGCCGCATCGACAACCTGGGGCGAAAGTGAGCCTGCCTGACCGAAACGCTCAAGGCATTTCCAACCCTCGGCGCTGATGCCACTCGGCGATGCTCTCCTCGGGATAGCCGGCAAAGCACTGGTCGCCCTCCTTCGCCTCGACCTCCACCCAGGCGGCCTTTCTGTCCAGCAGCAGATGGACCCGCTCCGGCGGCACCGGCAGCTCGGTGTCGATAGCCGACGCAAACGGATGTACCAGCTCGGGCCAGTTGGGATCGAAGACCCATAGCGCCGAGGCGCACTGTTTGCAGAAGTGGCGCTCACCGGAGCTCTTTTGGCCATCGATCACGGCATGATAAACACCCTGATGCTCCGCTCCCTCGACCTGCAGCGTTTCGGCGAGCCCGCTCAGGTTGATGGCGTAGCCGCCCCCGCCAGCGGTCTTGCGACAGATGGAGCAGTAACAGCGCTGATAAGGATACGGATGCGGCGATTCGACGCTGAAACGAACCGCACCACAGTGGCAGGAACCTTCGAGCAACATGTTTTCCTCCTTGGCTGCATGTCGGGTCCACTGGCGTTTACAGGTTCTGGTCTCCGAAGCGAGCCAGATAGTGCCAGACTTTTTTCAACTTCTGAGCATCCATGACTTCCTCGTTAACCGCCCTTCCTATGATTTCTGGTGTCAGCCAGCCATCGACTGCGATTTCCTGGCCAACCCTGACTATCTCTTGTCCTCGAAAGCCAGGATGCTGGCTCATGGTTTCAGTCGAC
Source organism: Halomonas sp. KM-1 (assembly GCF_000246875.1). Taxonomy (NCBI): domain Bacteria; kingdom Pseudomonadati; phylum Pseudomonadota; class Gammaproteobacteria; order Oceanospirillales; family Halomonadaceae; genus Halomonas; species Halomonas sp. KM-1. The sequence continues at coordinate 171,442 of NZ_BAEU01000110.1, read as the reverse complement.
AATCGAAATCCTGCGTGCCACGAGGTTGCAAACGGCAACTCATTGGCCAACTTCTGCACCTCGGTATTCTTGTAACTCGGATCCAGGACCACCGCCTGGATGTCTTCATGGATATCAATCACTCCATGAACATGCGCTTCGATATAGTGATCGAGAGGATCTCTTTCGTCAGCATCCGCCATTTCAATCAAGTGCCCTACATGGCGTCCCGCCCCGTAGCCTCTGGGGCCAAAAAAACTTTCCGGGTAACAAAATGTCACCCTATCCAGCAATGTCGGTTTGAGCTTGAAATACGAGGAGCCGAAGCGAGGAGAGCCTCCAGAGCCAAGCTTCTTGTAGTTCAAAGCGCCATACTTCGGTCGTGCGGAAGGCTCACAGCTATCGTAAGCGCCTCTGAATGCACGGCTTTCCCATACCCACCGCGCACCGCCTGGAAAGGCAGTGAGCCCCCCATTACTGGTGCGCGTTTCGAACTGAGATTTCAGCACACCATCGCTGATAATCGCTGCCAGCAAAGGCATGCCTGTTGACGTCAAACGATCAGGATGGAAGTTGATCGTCACTTCCAAGGTATCAGTCACGGCTTTTACGCAGCCGTTTTTCCTAAAGAAATCAATACACTTTGATTGGGGATCGCTCAAAGCACCAAGGGTGTTGTTGGTATCCATTTCATCAGCCATTAGGGAACCTTGAATCCGACAGCCTGCGACACCATTGACAGCCGTGCGGAGCGAGGGCAACGCCTCTTTGGTCATTACCGCATGCTATTAGGCTCGCGACGATAGACACGCTACGCTCCTGTATAGCCTTTTAAACCACCATGGACCCGGTTGCCCACCGGCATCAAGTAAAGGAGAGCCTCATGAGCCCACGCATTCTGATGGTCCTGACCTCCCACGACCGCCTCGGCGATACCGGCGAGCCCACCGGCTTCTGGCTGGAGGAGCTGGCAGCCCCCTACTATGTCTGCGTGGATGCCGGCGCCGAGGTAGTACTGGCATCGCCCAAGGGCGGCAAGCCGCCGCTGGACCCGAAGAGCGACGCCGAGGAGAGCCAGACCGAAGCGACCCGTCGCTTCCAGCAGGACGACAAGGCCCAGCAGGCCCTGGCCAATACGCACAAGCTGAGCGAGGTCAGCGCCGACGACTTCGACGCCATCTTCTACCCCGGCGGCCACGGCCCGCTCTGGGATCTGGTCGACGATGCGGACTCGATCCGCCTGGTCGAGACCTTCTGGGCGCAGCAGAAGCCGGTGGCTGCCGTTTGCCACGCACCCATCGTGCTGATCCATGCCCGCGATCCCGATGGCAATCCGATCATCCGTGGCCGTCAGGTCACCGGCTTCAGCAATGACGAGGAGGCGGCGGTCGGCCTTACCGACGTCGTACCCCATCTGGTGGAGAACGCCCTTCAGGAGGGTGGCGCCCACTACTCCAAGGCGGATGTGTTCACCCCATATGCCCGCCAGGACGGCAAGTTGATCACCGGGCAGAACCCGCCCTCGTCGGAGCCTACGGCCAAGCTGCTGCTGGAGGCGCTGGGCAAGTAGTCACCACTCTTCAGGCTACCGGCCGCTCTGACCGGTAGCCGCTGACTTGATCCCGTATCAATTTCCTTCAATACCGCACCGCGCCGCAGCGGCAGACTCAGGCCATTGCCACCCAGGAGGATGACGATGAGCCTTGCCATGATTCTGCCGATGTCGGCGTTTGCCCTTGCGGCTTCGATCTCGCCCGGGCCGGTAAACCTGGTATGCCTGAGCAGCGGTACGCGCTATCCGCTTTCCCAGGGGTTGGTGTTCGTCACTGGCGCCACCCTGGGCTTCATTGTGCTCTTCGTTGCCGTGGGCCTGGGCCTCTATTCGGCACTGGCACTGGTGCCGGGTCTCACCCAGGCGCTGCGTTGGGCCGGCGTGGCGTTTCTGCTCTACCTGAGCTGGCGGCTGTTTCGCGACGATGGCCGCCTGCCCGAGAACGAGGCCCAGCGGGCACCGGGATTCATGACGGGAGCCCTGATGCAGTGGCTCAACCCCAAGGCGTGGCTGGCGTCGGCGTCGGGCATCGGCGCCTACACCAGCGGCAGCGATCTGAACCAGGTGTTGCTGTTCGCCGCCCTCTATCTGCCGATCTGCTGGCTGTCGCTGGGCAGTTGGGTCTATGCCGGCGCCTTTCTGCGCCGCTACGTGCATCGCCCGACGGTACTGGTGACGATCAACCGTACCCTCGCGCTGCTGCTTGCTGCCAGCTGCCTCTATCTTTTGCTTGAGTGAGGGCTATTCATCGAGTGAGAACCTATTGCTCGAGTGAGGACTGCCGATACTGCTGCGGCGTGGCGGCGACCATGCGCTTGAAGGTGCGCTGAAAGTGCGGCTGGTCGGCAAAGCCCGCATTCAGTGCCGCTTCGGCAATGGGAGTGCCGTTCTTCAAGGCATGCTGGCCGAGCTGGATGCGCCGATTGACCAGATAGGCGTGAGGCGTGAACCCAAAATGACGCTTGAAGGCGCGTATCAGATGGCCGGCGCTGTAGCCGCTGCGCTCGCACAAGTCGTCCAGCGATATGTCCTCGCTTGCGTGCTCGTCCAGATAAGCGGCCAAAGCCTTCAGCGTGGCCGGCGCCCGGGCTATCGGTCGCGCCGGTTGGCCGGCTAGTCGGTGCATCAACGCTGAGAGGTATTCCACCACTTCGGTCTGCTTGTCGAGCAGGTCGCGGTTCGTATCCAGCAGGCAGGCCGCCATGCGGCAGTACCCCATGTACCACTCGTTCTCGTCGATCACCGCGGTAGCGATGTCCTGCCAGTGCTGTGCCTCCAGCAACCCTGCCTGGTAACGCAACGCGGTCAGCCACTCGGCATCCACGTAGAGCATCAGGTAGCCCCAGGGTCGGTCCTCGATGGCGCTGCAGGCGTGCATCCAGCCGGGGTTCATCATGACCAGGGTGCCGGCCCGCACGTGATGGCGGTCGTCCCGGTAGCGGAAGGTACTCTCCCCCGCGGTGATCGCCCCCAGCGACCATTGGGTATGACTGTGTGGCGCGTAACAGACCTTGCGCCCATCCTCTACCTTGCGCAGCTCCACGTGGGGCATGCGCGCATCGCGCCAGAACAGCGGCTTGGTGGGAGTCGTCATGATGAGTTTCCTTACTGGCAGCTCACCACAGTGTAGCGCCTTGCCACACTCGATGCGCCACAGCCACATCTTCACACTCACACGATAAAGGGCGTTGGCCTGAATACGAACGATCCCATTGATGGGTACTGTCTACTGCTTTCACTAATGCTAGGCTAATGGAAATTCGTACGAGACGCCCGGGCTCAATGTGCTAGCGCCGTCTCATCCGTTCGGCCTTCAAAATAGACTGAGATCTTGCTGACATCCAAGGCCTACTCTCACAAGTTGCTCGGTGCCAGGCGTCCTCATCGACTCGCCCTGGCAACGCTGCCTCCCCGTGCCTTTGCCTTTCTCCACACCTTCGGCCTTACAGTATGGATCGCGCTCGCGGAAGGCCGCGGCTGGTCGCTGATTCTACCGGGGCTGCTCCTGCTGCTATGGCCGGCGATGGCCTACCTGCACGCGGCCCAAGCCCAGGATTCGAAGCGAGCCGAGTTCAAGAATCTGCTGTGCGACAGCCTGCTGTTTGGTGTGTGGTGCAGCGTGCTGGATTTTTACGTGCTGGCCACACTGTCCATCGCACTCGCCTGCTTCATGAACAACATGGTGGTAGCCGGCCCGCGCCGCATGCTGGTCTCCATGTCACTGTTCGCCGGCGGCGCCCTGGGCTGGAGCGCGTTGTCCGGCTTCGAGATTCGGCCTTACGTCAGCACCGGGCTGGACATCTATCAGGGAGCCGGCGCCGTGGTCTATTTTCTGGCCATTGCCTACGTGATGTACGGGCAAAATCGTCAGCTCGGTCGCAGCATGCGCGAGACCAAGTTCCAGAACCGGGTCTTCCACGCCCTGCTCGAACTGGGCGGCGTTGCCAACAGCGCCTCGAACATTCATATGCTGCTGGACGACTCCCTGAAACACCTGCATGCCGATTTCCCCGAGTACGGATTCGCCGTGTTCCTGCAGGAGCGCAGTCGGCCCGAAGTGACACGCTACGCCGCCGTGGCCGGTCTGCAGCTCGGCGTCGAGGATGAGCGACGGCTGGGCGGCCTGCTGGCAACGCTCCATGATCGGCAGGAAAGTGTGGTCAAGCTACGCGAGCAGAGTGTCGGCGAACAGCTTTATGCTACCTCGATGGCGGGCCGGCTAAGCCTGTACGATGGCTGGTTGATCGTGCGTGCCCCCATGCTGGATGACCGGCTGGAGCGCATGCTGCCCCTTTTCGTCGACCAGTTGGCGGCCGCCACCGAGAACAAGCTGCTGCACCTCGCGCTGAAGAAAACGGCGGAGCGCGACGGGCTGACAGGGCTCTACAACCGTGGCTTCTTCGAATCGGCCTTGCAGTTGAGCATCCAGGGTAAGGGGCAGACGCCAAGCCTGAATTTTGCCGTGTTGATGATGGATGTCGACGGACTCAAGGCGGTGAACGACCGCTACGGTCATGTAGCGGGCGATCAGCTCATCACCACGGTGGCCGAGCGCCTGCAAGTCCACTGCCGCGCCAGTGACATCCTGGCGCGATACGGCGGTGACGAATTCGTCGTCCTGTTTCCTTCTGCGGACCTCACGGCCGCGAATCGCCTGGCCAGCCTGATCAGAACGCATATCGAAGGCCAACGCTGCAGCATCACCACGGCCGACGGCAAGCAACTGACGCTGGAGCTACGCTTGAGCCTCGGTAGTGCCAGCTCCACCGAGGTGCCTGCCCAGGAAGTGCTTGCCCTGGCCGACGAGCGCATGTACGACGACAAGAGCGAGCGGCGCAAGCAGCGAGCCCTCAGTTGAGCGACACCGCACCCCTCATGCTGTGGTAGCACGGTGTCACTGCTGAGTGGTACCCACATTCTCTATCTAGATGTTCACTGTCTGCCGCCGACCTTGAACTCCAGGTCGTAGTTGTTGAGCAGCGGCGGCATCGGTTTGCTGCTGAGCAGGCGCGTCGGTGGGTTCAACTGGAACTCTCGGCCTTGCAACAGCTTGGCTAGCATGTGGCTGGTCACCGTCAGCACCACGCGGCGCCCCGGGCAGATGCCGGTACCGCCGCTGAAGGGGATCAGCGGCCAGTCGCCAACGGCATCAGGCTTCAGCCAGAGGTCGGGGTTGAAGCGATCGGCTTCATCCAGGTGGCGATCATCGCGATGGAAATAGGGCGCCAGGATGAGTATCGACGTTTCGGCCGGCATGGTGCCGTTCTCCCACTCGGTCTCCTCGGTGGTCTGGCGCAGCACCATGGGCGTGGTGGGCCATAGCCGCAGCGACTCGAGCAGACAGGCTCGCAGAAAGTCGAGTTTGGGGGCGGGGTTACCGGCATTCTCGGCTATCTCGGCCTGGGCCCGCTCGGCCTGATTGGGGTGAGCGGCAAGCAGCGCCAGGGCGCGGAAAGTAGCCATACCCGCGGGGTCGAAGGCGAACAGGTACTGTGGCACCTGATGTTCGGGCTGAGTGGTCTCGTTGGTCGGCGTGCGGGCGATCTCCCCTGCCAGGCTGCCCTCTTCCCCACGCTTCAGGTAGGTGCGGATTCGCTCGAGAAAGTCGTCCTTCACGCGGTCGTGGCCCGGGTGGAAGAAGGCCCAGTTGGCAGCGGAACGCAGCTTCTCCAACATCTCCGTCAGGGCATGGTCGTCGCGGGCGGTATCGCCCAGTACCACACGGCGTACCACGCGATTCCAGGTCGCTTCGAACATGTCCCAGTCGAGCTTGTTCTCATGCCGTTCGACCTGGGTGAGCAGCTCGCCGGCCTCTTGCTCGACCACTTGCACGAAACGAGCCCCCAGGCCGTGCACCGGGCACTCGCTGTGCAGCACCTTTTCGTTGAAACGACGGCGCTCGGCCCGTTCGGGACCGTGAGAAACCAACGCCATATCGGGCTCGAAGTGCTCGAGCGCCTTGCGCTTGGCCCATTCGGCAGTAGCGAACGGCTCGGGAGTTTCGTTGAGCACCCGATTGGCGTGGTCGGGGTCGAGAATCAACGCCATCGGCTTGCCCTCGGGCGTGTTCAGCATCAGCGGGCCCGGGCCGTACTTCTCGTTGAGCGATTTCAGGCGGCTAATGGCTCTCGCATCGAGGCCAAGTTTTTCCGCCACTCCCACCACCTTGGGCCGGCGAATGATCACCCCTTTGGCGATGTTGGGTACGAAGACATCGCCCATCACCGCCAACGTTTCGCCTGTGGTGGCTTGAGGCAGGCTGTTGGATGTCGAATCCTTCGTCATGTTGCACTCCTTCTGCTATCCATCCTGGTTCGCAGTCTAGTCGCGCAACTTATGACAAGCCTTTGTTCTCACAAAAATTTACAGCAGTTAACTCGAAGCTTCCGACTCACCAACGGCGAGAAGCGGTTAGAACTCGCTCCAGTCCTCCTCTACGGTGGAGCGCCGACGTGCCCCTGGCTTGGGATCGACCAGTTTGACGGACTGACGCTTCTCGGCAGGCCCTTGCGTCGTTTCGCCCTGCTCCGGGTGACGCTCACGCGGCTGAGCCGCGGCAGTGGCCGAGACGGCATGTTCGTCGACGCGGAAGGTGGCAATCAATCCCGCCAGACTGCTGGCCTGCTGCTCCAACGAGGCAGCGGCGGCACTCGTCTGCTGGACCAGAGAGGCATTCTGCTGGGTGACGGAATCCATCTCGGTGAGCGCAGCATTGATCTGCTCGATGCCGCTGTTCTGCTCTCGTGTCGCGGTGGAAATCTCGGCCATCAGCGCGGTGACCTGCCGAATCGAGTCGACGGTGGCATTGATGGTTTCACCGCTGCGCTCGGCCTGCTCGGCACCGGTGCCAATCTGGCTGGTAGTGGCTTCGATCAGGGTGCGAATCTCTCTGGCCGACTCCGCACTGCGGCTGGCCAGGGAGCGGACCTCGCTTGCCACCACGGCGAAGCCGCGACCCTGCTCGCCCGCCCGCGCCGCCTCGACCGAGGCATTGAGCGCCAGGATGTTGGTCTGGAAGGCAATGGAATCGATCACGCCGATGATCTCGTTGATACGTTTGGCACTCTCGGAAATCTCGCGCATCAGCTTGACGGTGCGCTCCACCTCTTCGCCCCCCGCCTCGGCGGTTTTCGAAGCCGAAGCGGCAAGCCGGTCGGCCTCGACGGCGGTGTCGGTATTCTTGCTCACCGTGGAGGCCATTTCCTCCATGCTGGAGGCCGTCTGCTGCAGGGCAGCAGCCTGCTCCTCGGTACGCGACGATAGGTCCTGGCTGCCCGAGGCGATCTCTCCGGCGCCGGTGAAGACGAATTCACTGCTTTGCCGCAGCGATACCACCAGCGTCTTGAGCTTCTCCTGCATGCGCCCCAAGGCACCGTAGAGCTGGCCGATCTCGTTGCGGCCCCGGTCTTCGATACGTGCCGTCAGGTCGCCATCGGCGATACGCTCGAAGTGGGCAATGGCTTCACGCAGGGGTGTCACGACCGCCCGCATCATGGCGAGGCGAATGAAGAAAGCGGCGGCCAAGGCCACGATCAACAGACCGAGGGCAGTCGCCCCGATGCGATTGCTCAGGGTTTTCACTTGTGCGATGGCAACGGCGCCACGCTGATCGCTGTAGGCAATGAAGGCCTCCATGGCATCGTCCAGGCCTGCCCCCAGTTCGGCCAACTGGTCCTGTCGGCGCTGTACGAGGAAGGGAGCGGCATCCAGTAGCGGCACCAGCCCTTCATTGACGTAGGCATCGTATGCTTCGGCAATGGCTGCCACGTATGGCGCGCGGGTATCGTCAGGCGCGATGGCAATCTGCCGAAACTCGGCGAAACGCTCCTGCGCGGTCTCTACCGCCGCCACGGCCATTTCCTGATTCTCGCGGCCGAGGTCGGGGTTGCCCTGGGCGCTGTGCGCGGCATAGCGATCGAGGAAGGTTTGCGCACGCAGTACGTTGACCTGGGCGCGGTTGGCCAGGTTGGAGAGCTGAGCATTGGTTTCCGCCAGCTCGTGCAGGGCGGCTTCACTGGTGCTGTTGGAATAGAACGCCAACCCACTGATCAGTCCGATCATCAGCACCAGCGCGGCCAGGGCTGCCGTCAGGCTCCACTTGATGGAAAGATGCTTCATCGTACCGCTCCCATGGGTCGTAGAACTTTGTGAAACCTCCAGATATAAAGTTTTCATCGGCAGCCAAGCGGCAGATTTTAGCCAAAAGTCCAAAATTACGACTTTTGTCTATCCCGATTACGTCCTGGCCTCCAGCGCCTGGGCCAGATCCGCTTGTATGTCCGACGGCGTTTCAAGTCCCACGGAAAGGCGGATCAGCGTTTCGGAAATCCCATGCTCGGCACGCTCTTCGGGGCTCAGTACCGAGTGGGTCATGCTGGCCGGATGCTGGATCAGGCTTTCCGCGTCGCCCAGCGATACGGCTCGCTGAATCAGTTCGAGGCGGTTCATGAAGCGGCGCCCTGCCACCAGACCACCGGCGAGTTCGAAGGCGATGATGCCGCCGAAATCGCTCATCTGCCGCCGCGCCAGCTCATGCTGCGGAAAGCTGGTAAGCCCGGGGTAATGGACGCGCTCGACCGCCGGATGCCGCTCCAGCCAGCGGGCCACCTCGAGCGCCGAGGCAGATTGCCGCTGCATGCGGATTTCGAGCGTCTTCAGGCCGCGCATGATCAGAAAGGCGGTGAAGGGCGACATCACCGCGCCGGTGAAGTCCTTCAGTCCGGTGAGACGCACCCGGTGCATCTCCTCCTCGCTGCCCACCAGCATGCCAGCGATCAAATCGCCGTGGCCGCCCAGGTACTTGGTGGCGGAGTGGACCACGAAATCCGCGCCCCGCTCGATAGGCCGAGTGATGACGGGGGTGGCGTAGGTGTTGTCCACCACCACGCGCGCGCCGTGCCGGTGCGCGATGCGGCTCACCGCCTCGATGTCCACCAGACGCATGGTGGGGTTGGCCGGCGTCTCGAAGTAGACGAGCTTGATGCGCTCGCCGATTGCCGCTTCCAACGCCTCCGGTCGGGAGAGGTCCACGTGCTTGACCCGAATGCCGAACTCGGTCAGGCCGTGATGAAAGAAGGCATGCGTACAGCCGTATAGATGGCTGTCCGTAATCAGCTCATCCCCGGGGCGCAGCAGGCTCCACATCAGCGCGGTGATGGCCCCCATGCCCGAGGCGGTGGCCAGGCCGGCCTCGGCACCCTCCAGGTTGGCCATGCGCTGTTCCAGAGTGGCCACCGTGGGATTGGAAATCCGGGAGTAGAAATGGCCGGGAGCTTCGCCGGCAAAGCGTTCGGCGCCCTGCTCGACACTCTCGAAGGTGAAAGTAGAGGTCAGATGCACGGGCGGTGTCAGCGCCCCCTGCTCGTCCCGGCTGTCGTAGCCGGCATGAATGGCTCGCGTGGCGAAGCCCTGTTCTTGGTGATAACAGCCCTGCTGAGAATGCTGCATGACTCGACTCCACGGTGAGGAATGTCGCTTGTTGTCTTGTCATGCTATGCCCGTATCAAGAGAATTTGCTTTCGTTCTCTGCCTCGTTTAGCTAGTTTTTGGCAATAATATTCCAATAAAAGGCTCAGTCATGGACAAGATCGACCGCAAGATCCTGCATGAGCTCCAGCTCGATGGGCGTCTGAGCAATCAGGACCTGGCCCAGCGGGTCAATCTCTCTCCCTCCCCCTGCCTGCGGCGGGTCCGGCGGCTCGAGGAGCAGGGTGTGATACGCGGCTACACGGCAATCATCGATCAGAAACGCTACGGCTATCCCCTAACCGTCTTCACCCGCATCTCGCTGGCCCGCCACGATACCGAGACGGTGGCCAAGTTCGAGCGCAGGGTGCGGGAGATCGACGAGATCATCGACTGCTTCGTGCTGACGGGGCAGCGCGACTACCAACTGCGGGTAGTGGCAGCCAGCCTCGAGGACTACGAGCGCTTCATGCGCGACACCCTGCACACCATCCCCGGCATCGGCTCCATCGATACCAGCTTTGCGTTTGGGGTGGTGAAGCAGGCGCCGTCGCTTCCACACCTTTAGCCGCTTCCTCACCTTTAGCCTCTTTCACACGCCTAGTTGCCCTCCCTCTCCCCTCTTTCTCCCGGCTCGGTTAGCATGAGAGGTTTTGCGTTTCGAGGAACCATCATGCAAGCCTCTCTCGAGCAGCGGGCGCTCAAGATCTCCATCGTCGTCACCCTCGTGGTCTCCAGCCTGGGGGTGACGTTCGGGCTGCTGGCCGGCTCACAGTCGATCCTGTTCGACGGGGTGTTCTCTACCATCGACGCCGCCATGTCGGCGCTCGCCCTGCTGGTGGCAAGGCTGGCGGTGCGCGAAGCCAGCCAGCGCTTTCAGCACGGCTATTGGCACCTGGAGCCGCTGGTGGCGGCACTCAACGGCAGCATTCTGATGCTGCTGTGCTTCTACGCCTTCCTCAATGCGCTCCAGGGGCTGATGGAGGGCGGCCAGCCGCTGGCCTTCGACGTGGCCATCGGCTACGCCGTGGTAGTCGCCACCATGTGCTACGCCATGGTCTTCTACCAGCGCCGCATCAACCGCCGGGCGCAGTCGGAGTTCGTGCGGATCGACATGCAGGGCTGGCTGATGGCCGCGCTCATCACCACCTCGCTGCTGGTGGCTTTCAGCATCGGCCTGCTGCTGCAGGGCACCGAGTGGGAACACCTGACCCGCTACATCGATTCGCTGCTCCTGGTGATCCTCACGGTCTGCTTCATGCCGGTGCCCATCGGTATCGTGCGCCGTGCGCTGCGCGAGATCCTGCTGATCGCTCCCAGCAACATCGACCGTGAAGTGCACGCCGCCATGGCGCCGGTGATGCAGCGTGAAGGACTGCTCGAATACTTCAGCCACGTGGCCAAGGCCGGGCGCGGGCATTACATCGAGATCCATATCGTCACCACGCCTGAGTTTGCCGCCGAGCGGGGCATCGCCGCTCTGGACGAAATACGCGAGGAGATCGCCGCGAAGCTGAGCCCACCCCCGGAGCGACGCTGGTTCACGGTGGCGTTCACCGCCGATCCGCGCTGGGCCTGAGCGATAGCGAAGCTATGCTGTATGAGGCGCCGCCCTTGAGGCGGCCCTGGACCCAGGCAGCGAGGAGACTATGGCAGTATCCAAGGGAGACACCGAGGATGAGCCCAGAGAGCCGCACAATCTGATCGAACTGATCGAGACCATCGAAGCGATCGAAACCCCTTCGGGCAAGCTGCGTTTCGATGCCGTACTGGAGGCGATCGGACGTCGCTCCTTCGGCCCCCTGCTGTTGCTGGCCGGCCTGGTGACCTTGGCACCGGTCATCAGCGGGATTCCCGGGGTGCCTTCACTGATGGGCATGTTTACCTTTCTGGTATGCGCTCAGTTACTGGTCGGCCGACGCACCTTTTGGCTACCGGCTTGGCTGCGAAATCGCCAGCTTTCAAGCGACAAGGTTCACAAGGGTCTGGGCTGGATGCGCAAGCCATCTCGAATGATCGACCGCCTGGTCTACCATCGCATCTCGTTCATGACCGGCGACTTCGCCATACGTGTGATCGCCGTAACCTGTTTCGTGCTCTCCATCGCCATGCCCCCCATGGAACTCGTACCGCTGACGGTCAACATTGCCGGCGTGGCGCTGACCCTGTTCGGGCTAGCCATCATGGCCCGGGACGGCCTGCTCTCCATCATCGCTTTCATCATTACCGGCATCAGTCTTTTCACCATGCTCTACAACCTGCTGTAGGAGTCTTCCATGCTACCGCTTGAACGTATTCTGGAAGCCCAGCGCCGTATCGCCGACAGCCTGCCGCCCACGCCGCTGCTGCTCGACCATGTGCTGTCCGAGCAGTTCGGGCGGCGCATCTGGCTCAAGGGGGAGCTGTTTCAGCGCACCGGCTCGTTCAAGCCTCGCGGTGGGCTCAACTGGTTGCGCAGCGCCGGCGATGCGGAGTTGGCCGGCGGGCTGGGAGCGGTCTCGGCGGGCAATCACGCCTTGGGGCTCGCCTGGGCGGCCGGCGAGGCTGGTGTGCCGGTGACAATCGTGATGCCCGAGAACGCCAGCGTGTTCAAGGTGGAAGGCAGCCGCAAGCTCGGCGCCGAGGTGATTCTGCACGGCGACATCAACCAAGCCTGGGAGCTGATGCGCAAGCTGGTAGCGGAGCGCGGCCTGACCCTGGTGCACCCCTACGACGACGAGCGCATCATCGCCGGCCAGGGCACGGTGGGGCTGGAGATTCTCGAACAGGCACCCGAGGCTACCGCCATCCTGTGCCCGGTGGGTGGCGGCGGCTTGATCGCCGGTATCGGTTCGGCCGCCGCAGCACTGAAGCCCGAGCTTGCCTTGATCGGCGTGGAACCCAGCGGGGCCGCCAGCATGGCCGCGGCCTGGTCGGCCGGCGCGCCTGAGCGCCTGGCACGGGTCGCTACCTGCGCCAAGAGCCTGGGCGCCGCCATCGTTGGTGAGCACACCTACCCCGTATGCCGTAAAACGACCCAGACACTGCTGCAAGTGGACGACGATGCCATCGGCCGCGCCATGCGCCATCTGCTCTACCAGGCCAAGCTGCTGGCAGAACCGGGCGCGGCCGTGGGTGTGGCCGCCCTGCTCGAAGGGGCGGTCGCACTGCCCCCCGAAGGCGATGTGGTGGTGGTGATCACTGGCGGCAACATGAGCCCGGAGGAGCTGACCGATTTCCTGTAACCACGGTTACCCCCTCGATCAGGCCAGGATGAAGTAGACGCAGGCGGCGGTCAGCCCCCCCATGGTCCAGTTGAAGATTCGCCAGGCGCGGGGCGTGTCGAGCCAGCGCCCGATGGCCACGCCGAATCCGGCCCACAGGGCGATGCAGGGCAGACCGACCAGCTCGGCGAAGGCCGCCAGCATCAGTGCGTTGATCACCAGGTTACCGCCTTCCGGCAGAAACCCTGCCATCAGCGCCAATCCCATGACCCAGGCCTTGGGATTGGCGAACTGAAACGCCGCCGCCTGCCAGAAGCTCAAGGGTCGCCCTTCGCCCTCCAGGCGAAAATCGGGCGGCGGCGCGGTGGCAATCTTCCACGCCAGATAGAGCAGGTAGGCACTGCCGATGACCCGTAGCACCGTCTGCACCGCCGGGTAGCGCTCGAAGATCAGCCCCAACCCCAGGGCAATGCCGGCGAACAGCAGGAAGCAGCCGCCCAGAATGCCGAAGATGTGCGGCAAGGTGCGCATGAAGCCGTAGTTGGCTCCCGAGGCCGTGAGCATCACGTTGTTGGGCCCGGGAGTGATGGTCATCGAGATCATGTAGAGGGCCGCCGGCCCGAGTAACGCCAAAGCTTCCATTGCATTTGCACCCATACAATTTTTGATTTCCGCTTGGATTGTGCGCACAATTTCCAGCATAATCCTGCCAATATTGGCGTCAAAGGTTTTATTGTCACCATGACAATATGGGTTCCTCAGCTCCCTTCCGAGGGCGTGCGCTACCGGGTGATTGCCGATGCCATCGCCCTGGCGATTCAGACCGGCGAGCTCGCTCCGGGTCAGAAGCTGCCGCCGCAGCGCCAGCTGGCCGACCGGCTTGGCGTTACGGTGGGCACCGTGACCCGCGCCTATGCCGAAGCCGAGCGCCAGGGCCGGGTCGTGGCCCGCGTGGGAAGCGGCACTTACGTGCGCGGCAACGAAGCACCGTCGGGCCAGTACTTTCTCGCCAGTCGCCCCGCCGAAGACGGCCTCATCGACCTCAGCCTGAGCCTGCCCCCGCCGCATCCGCTGCGGGCCGCCTCGCTGGGGCGCGTACTGCAGGAGATCGCCGTCGAGGAGCCGCTGCTGCAGCGTGCGGTCGAATACCAGTCGGATCGCGGCGTGCCGGAGCACCGCGAACGGCTGGCGGCCTGGATGACCGAACTCGGCATGCCCGCCGAGGCCGAGTCGCTGCTGGTCACCCAGGGCGGGCAGCACGGTATCAGCCTAGCCCTGCAGGCGCTGACACGCCCGGGCGAGCGCATTGCCGCGGACGTGTTGACCTACCCCGGGTTGATCAGCGCTGCCAGCCAGGCGCACCTCAAGCTGCTTGGCGTGCCGATGGACGAGCACGGCATGGACGTCGATGCCCTCGCCCGGCTCTGCGCCCAGCAGCAGCCACCGCGGCTGGTCTACGTCACCCCCGATCAGAACAACCCGACCGGTACGCCGCTGAGCGAGAGCCGCCGCGAACGACTGGCGGCACTGGCCCATCGCCATGACTTCTGGATCGTCGAGGATGGTGTGCAGTACCTGCCCGCCGTGGAGCGGGGCACCCCGCTCTATCGCCTGGCACCGGAACGCACGCTGTTCATCTTCAGCACCTCCAAGGTACTGGCCGGGGGACTGCGCATCGGTACCCTGCTGGCGCCCGCCATGCTGCGTGAACGCTTGGGGACGGCGCTGCGCGCTCAGAGCTGGATGGTGCCGCCCTTGATGGTCGAGGCGGTGTGCCGCTGGGTCGCCAGCGACGACAGCCGCGTGCTGCTCGACTGGCTGATCGAAGAGCTGGGAGCACGCCAGCGGCTGGCACGAGAACGACTTGTCGGATACTCCCTAGGTGGACGGGCACACGGCAACAATCTGTGGCTGCCGTTACCCGAAGGACAGCGCAGCGCCATCCTGACGGCGGCCCTGGCGCAGCGTAACGTGCTGGTCAGCAGCGCAGAGCCCTTCTGCGTAGGCAGCGAACCGGCGCCCCAGGCACTGCGGCTGTGCCTCAGCGCCGCCGTGTCGCGGGAGGCACTGACCCAGGCGCTGGACACACTAGTCGAACTGCTCGCCGAGCCCCCAGCCGCTCCCTGGCAGACGCTGTAGCATTCCCCGGCATGGCACGGCGGCTCCTGCACGGCAGGAGCCACCGCGAACTTCCTTTCAATCCATGTTCATCAGTGCAGGTTCATCAATGCATGTGCACCAGGGTCGGCATCCACGCCGGGCCGATGAACACCAGTGCACCCAGCAGGATCAGGGCCGTGCCGGCCGGTCGCACCAGCCTGTCTCCATGGCGGCCGATCTTCTCGTAAATCATGAGCGCAGCCAGGGGCGCCATCCACGCCAGGTTGGCAATGCCGACCACGAACATCACCAGCATGAGCGCCCAGCAACACCCCAGGCAGAACAGCCCATGCCGGACGCCGAGCGCCATGGCCCCGCCCCACCCTCGACGGTAATGCGCCAGCAGGAAGGAGCGTGGCTGGCGGCACTTATCCAGGCATCGCGACTTGAGTGAGGTGAACTGAAAGGCCCCGGCCAGCACCAGCACGGCTCCCATCAGCCATTCAGGTCGACGCATCAACCAGTGCCAGTCTGAAAGAGCCATCCCCAGCAGCGTGTCACCCAGCAGGGCCAACACACCGAACATGGTCCACACGAGCAGATAGCCACCCAAGAAGCAGACCCGCGCTACCCCCGGATGAGGTTGGCCGGCTGCCGCCTGACGGAACAGGCCGATCATGGGCAGGGAGGACGGCAACATCATGGCCGCGATGTGCAGCTGCCAGGCGAGCAGGAACAGGATCAGGCTGCTCCATAGCGTCATGTCGTCGACGAGCAGCTGGTGATGATGCACCCACTGCACCCTGCCGGTCAGCTCGGCCACGATGGCCAACAGCCACGCCAGGACAATGATGCCCAGCAACAGGGGCGTGGCAGTGGCAATTCGGTTCGCCTGCCGCTCGAGCACGGCACTCACGGCTCGAACTCCATCTTCCAGGCGGTCTGGATGGCATTCTGCCCGTCGTGAGTCCAGCTCATGCCATGCTGCGGCATGCTGACCCGATAGCGCCGCGACTTACCGAGATAGGCCGGGGCACCCTTGACCGTGGTGAAGGCACTGTCATGCATCGTGGCCGTAGTTCCGTCCGGTGAGGATTGGATCGGGGCAAGCTCCGCCTCGACCCTGCCCTGTGCGATCAAGCGCCCTTCCACCTGCTGGGCCTCATGCACGATCGGCACACGCTCCACGGCCACGATCTCACCTACCAGGCCTGCAAGGTCGGCCAGCGGCCCACCCAGCTTGCCACCGAAGGCGTCCAGCAGCGCTTCGTACTGCTCATCGTCTGCGGCGCTGTCGATCAAGTTGACCGAACGCCAGCCGCCAGCCAACGCATTGCCCGGTATGTACGCCACGTTCATGAGAGTCAAACCGGATACATCGACGCCCCTGGCCTGCCCCTTTTCCAGCTTGAAGGCGATCACGCCATGGCATTCGTTACCGTCGGGGTCTTCACCGAGAAAGCATGGACAGGGCGCGGAGCACGAGCAGATCTCCAGCATCGTGCCCTCGAGTCGATAGCCTGCCTTTGTCGTTGTCGGCGTCGTCATTGTTGTTGTCATGATCCACCTCCATCAGCTTGAGTGTGAGCACCGGCAACCCGGCACGTTCAAGCGTCACGAGTCGCCGCTGCAAAATAGAAATCCAGCATTCGATCGAGCGGTGCCGGATCTCTGAGTAAACGGCTGCGCAAGGCAGCCCCCTCCCAGCAGTTCAGCAGCAGGTTGGCCAGCTCCACGGGGTCGGCATCGGGCGCCAGTTGGCCCTGCTGTCTTGCCTCTTCCAGGCACTCCGCAATATGTCGCGTCACCACGGAGAAACAGTTCTCGATCTTGCGCGCGAAGGTCGGATTCACGCCGGAAAGTTCCTGCCCCAAAGCTCCGAGCATGCAGCCCAGGTGACCGTCTTGACGGTACTTCTCCCGCGATAGCTCGAAGAAGCGTCGTGCCCGATCCAACGGTTGCAGCGTCTGGTCCTGCAAGGCGGCTTCCAGCCCCTGATGCACCTCCTGCATGTACCGATCGACGACCTGCAGGGCGAAGTCCTCCTTGCTGCCGAAGTGATGATAGAAGGACCCCTTGGGTACGCCCGTTGCCTCCAGCAGTGCCTGAATGCCCAAATCGTTGTAACCGTGCTTGAGCAGCATCGATAGCCCGACTTCGAGCAGTTGCTCCTTGGTGTTGAGTGCCATTCTCTCTCCTAGACCGACCGGTCTATTCAGAATAGGACGTACGCAAGCGGCGTCAAGGCCGGCTTGAAAGCCGGCCCTTGGCTGAGAAGCCGATGAAGCCGATGAAGCGATATATAGAGGTGCGGTCGATAGTGCGGATCAGGTCCGCCGCGCCAGCTCGGTGGCGGTGTACCAGGCGATCATGCGCTCTTCGTCGGTGGGTATGACCCACAGCCCGAGCCGGCTGTCCGGTCCGGCGATATCGAGGGCATTCGCGGCATTGGCCGCGTCGTCGAGGCGCGCGCCGAGCCATTCGCAGCCCTGCGCCACGGCAGCGCGGATCGGAGCGGCGCGCTCGCCGATGCCGGCGGTGAAGACGAAATGGTCGAGCCCACCCAGGGCCGCCGCCAGGCTGCCGATCTCGCGCACGATGCGATAGACGAACAGCGCAATGGCCTCGGCGGCTTCAGGCGCCTCGCTGGCCAGCAGTTCACGCATGTCGCCGCTGATACCGGACACCCCAAGCAAACCCGACTCCTTGTAGAGCAGCCGCTGCACGGCCTCGGCGCTCATGCCCTCATGCAGAATCAGATGCAGCACCAGGCCAGGGTCGAGGCTGCCGCTGCGGGTGCCCATCATCAGCCCTTCCACGGCGGTGAACCCGGTGGTGGCGGCCACGCTCTTGCCGTCGCGCAGCGCACACAGACTGGCCCCGTTACCCAAGTGGGCAATGACCACGCGCCCGCCCGGTAGCGCCTGACCACGCTGCCGCTCAGCGCTCAGTGCACGACTGACGTAGTCGAAGGAGAGCCCATGAAAGCCGTAGCGGATCACGCCCTGCTCGCGAAAACGACGCGGCAGCGGAAAGGTCTGCGCTACTGCCGGCTGAGTGGCATGAAAGGCGGTGTCGAAGCAGGCGAACTGGGGCAACCCCGGACGCAGGCCGATCAACGCGCGAACGGGCGCCAGGCCATGCGGCTGATGCAGTGGCGCCAGCTCGTTCAGCGCCTCCAGAGCGGCAAAGGATTCGGCATTCAGGCGCAGCGGTTCGCGGTAGCGGGCGCCGCCATGCACGATGCGGTGGCCCACGGCGCGAATGTCGCCCAATGCCGGGTTGTCCTCGACCCATTGCAGCAGGCGTTCCAACGCTCCTGCGTGGTCCAGCGCTGCCGGTACGTCGTAAAGCGCGGCGTCTTGCTCTTCATTCAGCTCGGTACCGAATCCAGCCTGCAGCTCGGCCCGAGCCCGACTGCCGAGGCCCGAGAACTGGCCGCGGTAGCGCACCTGCATGGCCATGGGGCTGGCAGTGCTGGCGGCATCGAACAGGGCAAACTTGAGGCTCGAGGAGCCGCTGTTCACGGCCAGGATCTCGCCGCTCATGCCCGTGCCCTCTTCTGCTGCTCGGAAACCAGCAGCGCCAGGGCACAGGAGGCCATGCGCGTGATGGCGTCATCGGCGCGGCTGGTGAGCACGATCGGTACCCGCGCGCCGACTACCAGCCCGGCGCCGGTGGCGTCGGCCAGGTAGGTGAGCTGCTTCATCAGCATGTTGGCCGACTCGAGATCGGGTGCCACCAGGATGTCGGCGCGCCCCGCCACCGGCGAGTCGATCCCCTTGGCCGCCGCGGCCGCCTCGGAAACCGCGTTGTCGAAGGCCAGCGGACCGTCGAGCACCCCGCCGCGGATCTGCCCACGCTCCGCCATCTTGCACAGGGCCGCGGCTTCCACGGTCGAGGCAATTTTTGGGTTGACCGTCTCCACCGCCGACAAAATCGCCACTCTGGGCGAAGTGAGCCCGACCGCATGTGCCAGATCGATGGCGTTCTGCACGATGTCCTTCTTGTGCGCCAGGGTCGGATAGATGTTGATCGCCGCATCGGTGATAAACAGCGGGCGGGGGTAGGTCGGCACGTCGAAGGCCATCACGTGGCTCAGGCAGCGCTCGGTGCGCAGGCCGGTGTCACGCTTGACCACTTCGTGCAACAGCTCGTCGGTGTGCAGCGCCCCTTTCATCAGCGCCTCCACCCGGCCCGCCCGAGTCATGGCCACTGCCTCGGCCGCGGCGGCATGGCTATGGGGCACGTCGACCAGTTCGAACTCGGCGATATCGACACCGGCAGCCTCGGCGGCGGCATGCACTTTGGCCTTGGGCCCCACCAGCACCGGGCGAATGAGCCCCTGGCGTGCCGATTCGTAGGCGCCCATGATCGAGACCTCATCCACCGGATGCACCACGGCCATGCTCACCGGCGCGGGATGCTCGGCGGCACTGAGCATCTCGTGCAGGTGCGCCCGCTCGGCCAGCCGTACCCGCGGCAGCACGGTGCGCGGCCGGCGTATCTTTTCTGTCGGCGCCTGCACCTCCGCCTGTCCTTCGATCACGGTTTCACCGTTCTGGTTGGTGCACAGACAGTCGAAGGTGATGCGCTTTTGCGCTTCGTCCTTGGCCTGGGCGCGCACGCTCACTCGCAGCACGTCGCCGAGCCTCACCGGCTTGCGAAAGCGCAGGGTCTGGCCCAGGTAAAGAGTACCGGGCCCAGGCAGTTCGGTGCCGAGCACGGTGGAGATCAGCGCCCCGCCCCACATGCCATGAGCGATGACTTCCTGAAAGCGGGTACTCTTGGCGAAATCATCGTCCAGGTGGGCCGGGTTGATGTCGCCGGACATGATCGCAAAGAGCTTGATGTCATCCAGCGTCAGGCGTTTCTCCAGTGCAGCCGTATCGCCTACCTCGATCTCGTCGAAGGTCCGGTTCTCGATGTAGCCGTTGCCTGACTGTGGTTCCTGACCGTCCATGCGCGTCGCCCTGATCGAATGAAGGAAAATACTGCGTCGCAGCATACTTCAGTCGATAGCATCGGCCAGGCATGCAACGAAGGCAAGCGCCTTGCACCTCTGACAGATGCAACCACAATGAGGGAACGCCATCGCAGCCAGGGGCAGCGCCATGCACCGTTTCCGCAACGACCCGACGCTCGCCATTCCGATCTTTCCCGGCAGCCATATCGTGCTGGACGGCCACTACATCTTCCTTTCCGGCCTGACGGTGACCGACATCCAGGGCGGCGAAGCCGTGTTGGGTGATATCGCCGAGGAGACCCGCTGGGTGATGCGCCGCCTCTCACGCATGCTGGAATATGCCGGCGCCTCGATGGCCGACGTGGTACGGGTAGACGTTCACCTGACCAATCTGGATACCATCCACACCATGGACGCGGCCTACGCCGAATTCTTCGAGAACAAGCGCTACCCCGCCCGCACCTGCACCGAATCGCCACGCCTGAGCGGCGGCTCCAACGTCGAGATCACGCTGATGGCGCGCCAACCCGAGCAAAACGACACAGCCTAGGGGAAGCGGGGCTAAAGCGTCATGCCGGGCTCGATCCTATACCCCAGATCGATCACGGCCTCCTCCAGCGCCTTGCCCTGGATTCTAGCCATCAGTTCGGTGGCAGCGCGTCTGCCGATATCCCGCCGCGGCGTGATCACGCTGGCCAGCCGCGGCGACATCACCTGACCCACGTCGTGGCCGTGGAAACCGGCAATGGCCATTCGCTCGGGTACCGCCACCCCCTGACGCAGACACTCGAAGTAGGCCCCCACCGCCACGTCGTCGTTGGTGCAGAAGATACCGTCGGTTTCCGGGTGCTCGACGAGAATCTCGTTGAGCAGCGCCGCCCCCACGCTGTAGGAGGAGCGCTGGCTGCGATGCAACGTGAGCGGTTCGAGCCTGTGCTCTGCCATGGCCCGTCGATACCCCTCTTCCCGCTGGCGCGTACGCTGGTCGAGGCGCACGGCGAGATAGACGATGCGCCGACGACCTTGGCGAATCATCTCGCTGATCATGTCGTAGGCAGCACGTACGTTGTCGTAGCCCACCGCCTGATGCAGCGGCTTGCTCAGCGAGTCCATGATCTCGACCGTGGGAATGCCCGCGGTTTCCAGCATGCGGCAGGTGCGCGCGGTGTGGTGGCTATCGGAGAGGATCAGCCCGTCAACGTTGTAGGAGAGTAGCGATGCCAGGCTGCGCTCTTCCAGCTCCGGGCTGTAACCGTAGTGCGCCAGCATCAGGTGGTAGCCCAGCGGCTCGGTCACCTCCTCGATACCCACTAGCACGTCGGCAAATACCTGATTGGAGAGCGACGGCACCAGCAGGCCGATGGAGTGGCTGGTGGCACGCGAAAGCAGGTCGGGCGCCCGATTGGGGATGTAGCCGACCTGCTCCGCCACGCTGAAGATGCGCTCACGCAGGCCCTCGGAAACCGTCGCCGGATCGCGCAGACAACGACTGACCGTCATCTTGGTCGCCCCGACCCGGTCGGCGATGTCCTGAAGTGTCGGTCGCTTCTTTTTCACGATTCCCCGCTGACGGTAGTTGGGCCTGCCGGCATCCTGTGCCCGATATCGGCAAAGCAACGCATGATACCGGAGTTCCTCAGGCCACGCTGCCCAGCCCAACCGCTCCGGGCCGTCAGCCTCGGCAGTGTGGCAAGGCCTCGAGAAAGGTGTCGACGATGACCTCCGGCGCATCGGCAATGCCGCAGGTCACGGCCTCGTGCACAGCGGGCGCCTCGAGATCGCGCAGCTGGCTGTCGAGCATCGCATCGCCACGAAAGAAGTGCTCTTCTCTGCTCGCCAGGCGCTCGCGCAGCTGGGCGCGCTCACCTTGGAGGAACAGGAACACGAGCTCCGGGTCGCCTTGCCGCAGCAGCTCACGATAGCGCTCCTTGAGCGCCGAGCAGGCCAGCACCAGGGTCTCATCGCGGCGGCGATGATCGTCGATCAATTGCGCCAAAGTCTCGAGCCACTCACGGCGATCCTCGTCGTCGAGCGGAATGCCGCTCGCCATCTTGGCGACGCTGGTCGGCGAGTGGTAGTCGTCGCCGTCGATGAAGGCGACGCCGAGACGGCGGGCAAGCAGCGCGCCAACGCACGACTTGCCCGACCCCGACACCCCCATCACCACGATGCGGTACGTAGCATCCTTCACGAGATCTCCCTGTGCTCAGTTGCCGCGCACGGCAGCCAGATCGGGCAGCCAGGTCACGATGCCGGGGAAGGCGATCAGCACCACCAGCACCACCAGCAACGCCGCGTAGTAGGGCAACATGGCTTGCACCAGTTGCTCCATGCTGACACGGCCGACGCCGCAACCCACGTAGAGGCAGGTACCCACCGGTGGGGTCAACAGACCGATGCCGAGGATGAAGGCCATCAACACGCCGAAGTAGACCGGGTCGACCCCCACCGAGGTGACGATGGGCGTGAGCATCGGCGCCATGATCACCATGGCCGGGGTCAGGTCCATGACGAAGCCCACCAGCAGCAGCAGGGCCGCCACAATCAGCAACAGCAGGAACGGCTCTTCGGTGATCGCCTGCACTTGGCGCACCAGGGTCTGCGGCACCATGTTGATGGTCAGGAACCAGGCGATGACGGTGGCGAAGGCAAGCAGCAGCAATACCATACCGGTCAGCCGCGCGGTGCGGATCAACATGCCCCACAGCTCGCGGATGTGGAACTCGCGGTAGAACACCAGTGAGATGAATAGCGAATAGAGCAGTGCCACCACCGCCGCTTCAGTAGCGGTGAAGACGCCGCCGATGATGCCGCCGATCACGATCACCGGCAGTACCAGCGCCAGCCAGGCTGCCTTGAACGCACGCCACAGACGGCCCAGCTCGAAGCGGCGGGTCTGCCCGGCATGCTCGATGCTGGCCATGATGAAGGTGGTCACCATCAGCGCGAAGCCGATCATCAAGCCCGGCACGATCCCGGCAATGAAGAGCCGGCTGATCGAGGTCTCGGTGACGATGCCGAACAGAATCAGCGGAATCGACGGCGGGATGATGATGCCGATCACCGAGGAGACGGTATTGATCGCCGTGGCATGGGGCGCGGAATAGCCCTGCTGTTTCATCGACGGAATCATCATCGAGCCGGTGGCGGCGGTGTCGGCCACGGCCGAGCCGCTGATGCCACCGAAGAACATCGACCCGGTGATGGCGACCTGGCCCAGGCCACCGCGCACGAAGCCTACCAGCGCACCTGCCAGCTCCATCAGGCGCCGGGCGATACCGCCATGGCTCATCACCTCACCCACCAGAATGAAGAAAGGAATGGCCAGCAGCGGGAAATTGTTGACCCCGCGGATCGATTGCTCGATCAGGATCGACAGCGGAATATCGGAGAGTATAGCCAGGACCACGGCGGCCACGCCGAGGCCGAAGGCAATCGGCAGCCCCATGGCGATGGAGGCGAACAGGATGCCCAGAAAAATCCACAGCATGGTTCAGTCTCCCGCCTGAGGTTGGTCGAGATTCGGGTCGCGAATCAAGCGCAGGCACTGCCACGCGCGCCACAGCGCAACGGCGACGATGAACAGCGAACAGAGCACCAGCGAGACGTTGATCAGGTTCCATGGAACGCCGAGGATGGCGGTGCGCCCGGTGGAGCGGGACATCACCAGATAACCGCCCCACACCATGATGCTCATCAATGTGGCGATGATCAGGTGCTGCAGCAGATAGAGCGCGTAAGCAGCCCGCGGTTGCAGCCGGCGGACGAGAAAATCGACGGCAATATGTTCGTAGCGGGCGAACGCCGCCGCCGCGCCGATGAAGATCAGCCAGATGAACAGCATGCGGGCCAGCTCATCGGCCCAGGGCAGCGAGCGATTGAGCAGCGAGCGCCCGATGACGTTGGCCGACACCGAAACGATCAGCGCCACCAGAATCGTGGCAATAAGGTGCTCCATTAGGCGGGTGAGCCAGCGAAACGGAGCCGGACCACGGCCACCTTCGATATCGAGTTCGAGCGGCTCGCGCCGAGGGTCTGCCAAGTAGGCACTCGCCTCGTCGGGCAGGGGATTGGGCGAAGTCATGCGGCGCTCCGTACAGGAGCAGGGGGAAGCCCCCTGCCCTACAAGTTCAGACGGATGGGTGAATTACTGGGTGGCGTCGACGATGGACTGGATTTCGGCGATCAGGTCCTCACCGATACGCGGTGCCCAACGGTCGTAGACCGGCTGCACGGCTTCCTGGAAGGCGGCGACCTGGTCGTCATCGAGCCGCGTGATCTGCATGCCGCGCTCCTCGAGCTGGTCACGTGCCCAGTCGTCGTACTCGGTCGACAGCTGAATCTCGTACTCGGCCGAAAGACGCGCCGCTTCCTGCACCAGTTCCTGATACTCCGGCGCCAGACGATCCCAGGTGCGCTGGGACATCATCATGATGAAGGGCGTATAGACGTGACGGGTCTCGGAACCGTAGTCCTGCACCTCGTAGAAGTTGGAGGTCAGGATGGTGCTCCAGGGGTTCTCCTGACCATCGACGACGCCCTGCTCCATGGCGGAGAACAGCTCACCGAAGGCCATCGGTGTGGGGTTGGCGCCCAGGGTTTCCCAGATCGACAGATGCACCGGGTTCTCCATGGTGCGGACGCTGAGACCGCGCACGTCGAGCCCTGCCACATCCTCCGGCGACTCCACCGCACGCGCGCTGTTGGTGAGCTGACGGTAGCCGTTCTCGGAGAAGGTCAACGCCTTGATGCCGGTACCTTCGAAGGCATCGAGCATGCGCTGGGCGGTATCGCTCTGCATTACGGCGATGGCCGCTTCACGGCTCGGCAGCAGGAACGGCAGGTCGAAGACGGCCAGTTCCTGAACGTAAGTAGTGGCCGGAGACGAAGAGGGATAGCTCATGTCCAGCGAGCCGGTCTGCAGCATTTCCATCATCTGCACGTCGTCGCCCAACTGGCTGTTGGGGAAGATGTTGACGGTAATGCGGCCTTCGGTGCGCTGTTCGAGGATATCGGCAAAATAGCGGCTTGAGAGGTACTGCGGCGAGGTATCGGACAGGCCGAGCCCCATGCGCAGCGTGTGGCTGCCGTGATCGCCCACCGCTTCACCCTCGATGGCGGGCGGATCGGAGAGGTCAGGGGCTTGTGCGTATGCAATGCCCAGCGAGAGCGTAGCCGCACCGGCTAGCGTGAGGGTATTGCGCCAGAAAATGGTCATGGCGGACTCCAGTCGATTGTCGTTGTGTATTGGCACGTCTTGGCATCTCCCCGATGGCGTGTGGCCTCGAGCGTCGAATGCGGCTTTTGTTACCGGTAACATTCGATGTCAAAAGGCTAGCCAGGCACGGGGGAGGTGTCAATCACGAACAGGTCGACATAGTATAGACTTTGGTATTAGGCCCGACCAGAAAGCAATTAAGGTAAGTAGCTGGAACGTTTTTGATATACTTCCTTTTCTCAAGGCTCATTAATACCACAGAGAAGAACATCATGAACGACGAGATAATAGAGATACTCAAAGACATACGAGAAAATCAAAAGCGAGCCATTCAAAATCAGGAAGCTGAGATTCTAGAAAACAAACAAAAAATTGAAGAGTTTATTGATCATTCTGAAAAATCGCTGGAACTACAAAAGAAGCTAGATACCAGCTTAAAGAGGATAATCTTAATTTTCAGCTTGTCCCTCATAGTTTTTGGTGCCACGCTAATCGCTAGTGAGTTCATGTGACGTTCATTCTTGAGAAAGCCTGGGCCATACGAAAGCTTCCTGTCTAGCGAGACTCGAATACCCCCGCCTCGCGTATGGCCCGCCCCACCGCCGCCAGGATCTGCTCGTTGCGAGCCAGGTCCAGTTCCCCCCGTACGCAGGCAACGATCACCACGCGGCGGGCATCGTCGCCATAGCCGTGAGTGGCGATGCCGGCATCGCAAACGCGGCGATGCTGGGTGCCGGTCTTGTGGGCCAGACGAATGTCGCGCCCCAGGCCGGCCTTGAGCCGCCGTTCCCCGCTGGTGGTGCGCGCCATAATCGCCAGCAGCTCGGCGGTGGCTTGCGTGCCCAGGGCGCGGTCTTCGGCGAGTTCCTCGAGAAGGTCGGCGAAGGCATCCAGCCGCCCGGCGTTGAGGTCGGTGGCGTAGTAGAGCTGGAAGGCCTGATCGATGCTCGGAACCTGCAGCTGCTGCGGCGTCAGGCCGAGGCGCTGACGCAGCCATGCCAGGCGGGCGACGTCGCTTTGCCGCTTGCGCAGTTCGATGAAATCCATGCCGCCGAGGGTGAAGGCGCTGGGGTGCAGGTTGGCATAGGCATGGCGCCGCACGTCGACCAGCGTGGTAATCGGCCCCAGCCCACCGCCCGGCGTCAGGTGCCGGGCACGATAATTGACGCTCTCCAGGCCCAGGTGGCGAATCAGCATGTCGCTGGCGGTGTTGTCGCTGACGATCATCATCGACTCCAGCAGCTGTCGCAGCGGCAAGGCGCTGCCAGGCGATGCCCAGTTGGTGGAGCCGGCGCCGTCGACGTAGTCGCTGCGCTGTAGCGTCAGGCGATCCTGAAGCGACATTTCACCGGCCTCGACCCGCGCCATCAGCTCGATGGCCACCGGCAGCTTGACCAGCGAGGCCAGGTACCAGTATTCATCGTCGCGCCAGCCCAGTCGCGCGCCGCTGCCGAGCTCGCGGACATGCACGCCGATCTCGCCGGCATAACCGGCCTCGAGCAGCGCCAGCCTGGCTTCCAGGCGCTCCGCCCAGACCGGCTCCAAACGGGCGTCGACCTGCTCCGCCCAGCTCGGCTGCGCCATGGCCATGGAAGGTAGCACCATGACCAGCAGCAACAGTACTTGCGTGACCCACCTGCCCTTCATCTATCGTCCTTCTTCCATCGTCCTTCTTCCATCGCCCTTGTTCCACCACCCTCATTGACTGTGCTGCCTGAACCAGCGCATGAAGGCGATCCAGCCTGCCGCGAGGAGAATCAGCGTCAGGCCGATACCCAATACCTGCGGATAGCTGTAGACCTGCCAGGCGTCGAACAGCAAGCGCAGCACCAGGAAAATCGCCACGATGTGGAAGATGAACGCCCGCAGAGCGTCCGTGCCGATCACGGTGAGCGGCTTGAGCCACCGAGCCGCCGACCGGCCACCCAGCAAGCACAGCGCCAGAATGATCAATGCCCCGCCGACGCTGAACAGCATGAAGGGCACCTCCGGGGGGTGCTTGCCGGCGTTCCAGGCCACCGCCAGCAGCGCTGCGTCGAGTTCGGGCAGAGAGAGCACCACGAACCCCAGCAGGAACACCGCTCCCACACCTGCCAGAGCGGCGACCAAGCGCCGTCTGGTCGAGGGCTCGCCGTAGCAGCGCAGAATGGCCTCGCCGATCAGCAGGCCCAGCATGACCAGCGGCAGCCGTGCCAGCTGCCCCCAGGTGTAGTGGTCGGCGTCCTCCACCAGCAGCGCCTTGAGAATCACGCTGTCCCAGAAGTGGAAGTGACGTTCGAGCATCACCGACAGCACGCCGACCGCAACCGGCGCCAACAAGCGCGACCACAGCGGCATGCGACACCACAGTGGTAAAGCCCAGGGAATCCACAGCAGCGCCAGCGCATAGAAGCCGAGGATTTCCACCCAGATGGCGAAGCGCTGATAGAGCAGCGCATCGACGATGTCCTGGGTGGTGAACATCGGCAGCATCTCGACGATGGTCAGCGCCTTGTACCAGAACAGCACTTCCAGCCCACGCAGCATCAGCTTGAGCCTGCGCTGCGGCCAGTCGGCCGCTCCCGTCTTGGGCAGGAAAGCCACCGCCAGAGCGATGCCGAACACCATGATGAACAGCGAGGAAGAGAATTTGGTGATGAGGTGGATCGGCACCATGCCCCAGTCGGGCACCTGGCGAATGCCGAGCAGGCCACTCACCGCGTGGCTGAGAATCATCAGGGCGATGGCAATGCCGCGGGCGAGGTCGATGGCATCCACCCGGGAGGACAAGGCCGGCAGCTGCGGTGGCTGGTTGAGCCTGATCATGGCGATTCCCTAAATGATGTGCTTCCCTGATGCCACCGCCCCACCCGCCATGGCCTACTGACCTGCGACTGGCTCGACGCTCTCCAGCGTCAAACGACGCCCTTCCGTGGCAGAGTACTCGAAACTACCGACGACGCGCACCGTTTCCCCCAGGTGAGGCGCGATATCCTCGTGTGGAAATATTTCGACCCGGTTCAGGTCTTCGTCCTCGATCCAGTAATGCAGCGGATCCTCGAAGTGCCGCACCACGCCCTGGGTGCGCACCCTGGCACCATCGAGCTGTTCGGCCTGGTCGACCAGCACCGGCAGGGTGACCTCGCGCAGTTCGTCCGACGGACCCGAGCAGGCCGTAAGGCCTGCCAGCATCAAGCCTGCGACGATTCCCTGACGCTGCCATCTCGCTTTCATGTCCTTGATCCTTCGCTCCTTCAAAGAAGTACTGCACAAATAAGTCCGCTACATACCGCTCCGCCGCCAGCCCGGAGGCCGGCGGCGGCAGCCATCAGCGCGGAATGACGAGCGTCAGCCCCGGCCACACGAGATCGGGATTCTCGAGCACGTGCCGGTTGGCCTCATGCAGCTCCTGCCAACGCTGGGAGCTGCCGTAGAAGCGCCCGGCGATGCTGGCCAGGGTATCGCCACGGCGCACCTGGTACAGGTTGGCATCCAGCGCACGAGCCACCAGCCGCTGATCCCGCTCGAGCTCCTCGACCAGCTCGTCGATGCTCTCCAGCAGGGCTTCATCGCGCCCCCCGGCTCGCATCAGTTCAGCACGAGTCGAACGAATCGCACCCATGGTCACGCTGGCCGAGCGCAAGGCGCCGTCGAGGTCTATCTCACCGCCCTCTTCCGCCGGCAGGCGTGCGCGTAGCGCGGCAATTTCCCGCTGCGCCGCACGCAGCTGGCGCTCGTGCGCTTCCAGCTGTTCGGCCAGCGCAGCAGCATCCTGCCCGGCAGTGTCATCCGCGGCTTCGTCGGCGATTGCCTCATCGGCAGCCTCCTCGACCTGCTCTTCCGCGTCGGTTTCCGCCGCTTCATCCTGCTGCGCGTGAACGGTCTGGCCGAGCGTCAGCACCAGCAAGGCCACCAGCAACAGCCCGGCGAACGGCCAATGCCGGGAGCCCTCCCCGCGTGTCTCTTTCGCTTCTTTCATGACGCAACCTCTCTGCTGTTCTTGTGATTTCGACCGACGTCATCGTCAACCATCGGCACTCAAGAGGAGCCCGGCAAGCTCGCAAGCCCGCCCACATGAACAGTATGGCCAGAGTGGGCCATTCATGCCCGCTTGCTAATCAACGCAACGCAATATGCAAATTTCTTGCGCTTTCATTTTTTATGTACAAATATATTTGCAGACAAGGTTCGCATGCACTGCTTCTGCTCGAACCTTGTTCCACAAGCAGCGCAACAATGCTCAACAACAATGCCAACGAGGAAGCATGATGAAAACGCAGATTCTGTATGCCGCCATGGGGGTCAGCCTTGCCCTTGCCCCTACTGCCTTTGCCGACAAGCTGATCGTAGCTACCGATACCGCCTTCGTTCCCTTCGAGTTCATGAAAGACGGCGAATACGTCGGATTCGACATTGACATGTGGAGGGCCATCGCCGAGGAAAACGGCTGGGAGTATGAGCTAAGGCCGATGGACTTTTCCGGCATCATCCCAGCGCTTCAGACCAATCAGGTCGACGTGGCGCTGGCCGGCATCACCATCCGCCCGGACCGTCAGGAGGTGATCGACTTTTCGGATGGCTACTACGATAGCGGCTTCACCCTGATGGTCCCCGTGGACAGCGACATCGAGAATACCGACGATCTGGCCGGCCGTACTCTGGCGCTGCGCATGGGTACCTCGGCAGCCGATTACGCCCAGGAACACTTCACCGAGACAGAACTTAGGCTGCTGCCCAATATCGACAACGCCTATCTGGAGCTACGCACCGGTCGCGTCGATGCCGCCATGCACGACACGCCCAACGTGCTTTACTACATCGCCACTGCAGGAGACGGTCAGGTGAAAGCCGTCGGGGAGCAGATGATGGCCCATGAATACGGCATCGGCTTCCCCAAAGGCAGCCCTTTGGTGGAAGACGTGAATGCCACTCTGGCCACCATGCGTGAGGACGGTCGTTACGACGATATCTACGAGACCTGGTTCGGCACCCGCCCCAACCAATGAGTCGAGTATCTGCACCCCTCATCCCTGACGAATCTCGAGGTTCCCAATGAATACGGATTGGTCCGTCATCGTCACCTTCATGCCTCAGCTGCTCAAAGGTGCACAGATGACGATCTTCATCACCGTAGTGGGGCTGTGCGGCGGCATGGCGGTAGGCGCCATCGCAGGCCTTATGCGCGCCTACGGCAATTGGCTGCTCAACTACACGGCGATGGTCTACATCGAGGTGATTCGCGGCACACCCATCGTGGTGCAGGTAATGTTTCTCTACTTTGCGTTGCCGGTGCTGGCGAGCATTCGCATCGACCCGCTCACCGCTGCCATGATCGCCATCGTAATCAATGCGGGAGCCTACATTGCCGAGATCGTCAGGGGTTCCCTGCAATCAATCAGTCGTGGCCTCGCCGAGGCCGGACTGGCTCTCGGCCTGCCCCGCTGGAAGGTGTTGCTTTATATCGTCGGGCCACTCGCCTTTCGGCGGTTGATTCCACCTCTTGGCAACCAGTTCATCATCAGCCTCAAGGACACCTCGTTGTTCATCGTGATCGGCGTCGGTGAGCTGACACGAACCGGGCAGGAAATCATGGCGGCCAATTTCCGTGCCGTGGAGATCTGGAGCGCCATCGCCATCATGTATCTCATCATGACCGGAAGCCTGACCCTAATGCTGCGCTTCATCGAGAGAAGGATGAAGATTCTATGAGCATCATCGAATTCAGAAACGTATCCAAGCACTTCGGTTCGCTCAAGGTGCTCGATGAGGTTGACCTTACCATCGACCGCGGCGAAGTGGTCGTGTTGATTGGTCCTTCGGGATCGGGAAAATCGACGCTGCTGCGCTGTATCAACGGGCTGGAAATGATCACCGGCGGAGACTTGGTGGTGGATGACCTCAGCGTGCTGGCAGGTAACGCTCGGCTGAGAGAGATTCGTCAGGAAGCCGGCATGGTATTTCAGCAATTCAACCTTTTTCCGCAGCTGACCGCCGTGGAGAACGTCGCTTTCGGCCCCAGGCACGTACGCGGCATGAGCCGAACTCAAGCACGGGCACAAGCGTTGGCGCTGCTCGACAAAGTGGGTCTGAAAGCTCAAGCCGAGCAATATCCCGACTCACTCTCCGGTGGGCAGCAGCAGCGTGTTGCCATCGCCCGGGCGCTGGCCGTCAAACCCAAGGTGATGCTCTTTGATGAGCCGACTTCGGCGCTCGACCCCGAGCTGAAACAGGAGGTGCTCAACGTGATGCGCACACTCGCAGAAGAGGGGATGACCATGGTGGTAGTGACCCATGAGATGTCCTTCGCCAGGCAGGTGGGCTCACGCCTGATATTCATGGAACACGGCAAGATCGCCGTCGACGGAGACCCGCGAGAGATGATCTCGGCTCCCACCAACCCCAGGCTCAAGGACTTTCTCAGACATGTACATTGACCCGCCGAACGGCACGGAGCGCCGAGCCGGGCTGGGATGCCTGCGCGCTAGCGGCAATCACCGGCAGTTGGGTTATGCACTGGGGCAGGCCGGACACCGTGCCGTGCATGACAAGCTGCTGTCCAGCGAGCTGTGGCAAGACATCACCCATCCCCGTCACGATGCTGCGGTCGCTCGCATGCTGGCATGCTGCAGGAGCCGTTTCCCCTGGGTGCTCGAAGAGCTCGAAGGCCTGGCCGAGGGGCTCGAACTGCCCTTTCTGCAGGTTTTCGCATGGAACAGCCGAGGAGACTTGCTCACTCACTGTCCGGACGGATGCACTACCGTCGTCCTTCCTGGCCACGAGCCCTGCATCGCACACAACGAAGATGGGCTCCCTTGCTTCGACGGCGACGTCTTCGTGGCTCAGCTGTCGCCGGTCGGCCAGCCGAGCTTCATGGCTTGCTGCTATCCAGGCTCACTGCCAGGTCATACCTTCGCCCTTACCGAGTTAGGCATCGTTCAGGCCGTCAACAACCTGCGCTTCGATGGCGTAGTACCCGCGATACCCCGCATGGTGCTGGGCCGCGCCATGCTGGCCGAACCCACACTTGACGCCATTCTCAGCCTGCTCGCTGAGGCACCGGCCAGCGGGGGATTTCATTTCACGTTGGCCCAGCAGGGCGAGCGCAGGCTCTACAGCGTAGAAATAGGAAGCGGCCAATTATCCATCAAAGTCATCGACAACGCCTATGTGCACGCCAACCATGCGCTGCACCATCCACGAGCTGAGGACGGTCAGACGATCACCCGCTCCTCTCGCGACCGCCAGCAGCGAGGCGACGAACTGATTGCATCGACGCAGCTAGACCCCCTACGCATCTTGCGAGATACCGGGGGCAACGGGTTGCCCATCTATCGTCGTGCGCCAGACGACCCCGATCACGAGAATACCCTTGCGACTGGCGTGTTCCGCCTGCTTAATGACGGCGTTCAATGGGAGATACACCCACCTGGCCATAGCGAGCCCTTTCATGGCAGCAGACACACCCTCTTTGACGGATAACGAACGCGCCCCATCCGACCTCGAGTCGCTCCGAGCCCTCTCCCTAGCCATCGCCCGAGGCGAAAGTGACCGACACCTGGGACCCAAGGCTCAGGAGGTGCTTTCGCGACTGATCGAACTGCGCGGCGACCCGGCGCTGCTCTCCATCTCCGCGCTGGCCGAGAAGCTCGAAGTCAATCCCTCGACGATTTCCCGGCTGGCCAGATCGCTCGGTTATACTCGCTTCGGAGAGCTCCAGCGCATCCTTCTCAGCGACTCGCTGACCCCGCCCCATTCGTTCTACCGCCAGCATGCCAGCGTTGCCCTGGCCGCGGACAAGAGCGATCTGCTGAATCAGGCTCGCCAGCTTGCCGGCGAGCAGTGCCGCAATATAGAGCGCTTGCTGGACAACCTGCGCAGCGACGAACTGGAAGCCTTTGCCAACGCCGTGATGAATGCAGCCCGCGTTCGCTTGTACGGCGTGCGTCAGTTCCATGCCTTCGCCAGCTTTCTGGCCTACGGCCTGGGAATGCTGCGCTCCGACGTCAGTCTGCTCAGCGACAGCGGTCACGGCATTGCCGAGGGTCTGGCCGGCATGGGTACCGACGACGTGCTGATCGCCGCTAGCTGCAAACCCTACACACGTGAAGTGGTGAACGTCTGCAAGGCGGCCCGCAACCACGGCATCCGGGTCCTAGTGGTCACGGACATGTCCAACTCCCCGCTTGTACGCCACTCCGAACAGGCCCTGCTGGTACCTCACGAAACCAGCTTCATCTCGAACAGCATGGTGGCTTTCCTGAGTGCTGTGGAATGTCTGGTCAATACGTGCGCCACGCTATCGGGTGAAACGGCTGCCGAGGCGCTGTCACGCCGTGATCGCTTCATCGACGAGCTGAAAATCGAGATGCGTTGATCTCTTGTGCCCCTTGGCTTGGAACTCGATGCCTGGCACGGCATCATGTGGCCCGTGAAAAATTCATTCATCCTGGGGTCACAATGAGAATCGTGTTGCGCTACTTCTTTCGCGGCGTACGGCTGGTGCTGTCGCCGGTCATGCTGATCGCCGAAAAGCTCTCCACGCCGCAGAGCGTCGAACGCAGCGAACAGGAGCAGGCTGAGGTCGACGAGGCGTGCCGCCAGCTGGCGCTGTATCAGTTTTGCTCCTGCCCGTTCTGCATCAAGGTGCGCAAGGAGATGGCACGGCTGGGCCTGAAGATCGAGGTCCGCGATGCCCAGCTCGACCCGGATCGTCGCCTTGAGCTGGAAGAAGGCGGTGGCAAGGTCAAGGTTCCGTGCCTGCTGATCGAGCATGACGATGGCCGCCATGAGTGGCTGTACGAGTCCAACGCCATCAACGCCTGGCTGCACCGGCGCTTCGGTGCTGATGCTCAAACGAGCTGAGCGCTCTCGGCGGTGAACAGCAGCGTATCGGCCAGGCGGCGGGCATCGTCCTCCTTCAGATAGGGCAGGGTCTGGCGACCGTTGGCCAGCTCCAGGTGCAGGGTGGCAACGCCGCGCCGGCGTTGCAGCCAGCTCTGCTGAAGCCGCAGCGAGATGAGATGCTGCATGGGAAAGATGCCGGTGCGCTGGCCCACCACCCCGCGCCGAACGCGCAAGAAGCCCTGCTCTTGAGCCCAGCCGGTCGCGATCCAGCGCCAGTGGGCCAACACGGCGGCCAACAGCGGCAGCACCGCGGCCAAGCCGCTCCAGGCAGGCCATGAGAGCTCGAGCGGTATCAACACGCCCAGCACCAGTACCGCCCCACCGGCGAGCAGCAACAGGTAACGCAGGAACAGCACCCGCCGATAGCTGGGGTCGACACGCCGCAGCGGTTGCCCGGCAGCACCCTGTCTTGAATCGCTCTGCCTTGAATAGGTCTGCCAGAAATGGGCCGTCAGCGCCGCCCCCTGCGCCTCGCTGAGCCCCGGCACCAGGAAGCGGCGCGACTCCCCCGCATCGCCGCCCAGTGCACCGTACTGATGACACACCAGATAGCCACGCCCGAGCAGCCGGCCGAGCCCCGTCTGTACCCACTCCACCACCTGCAGCCGCGCCAGGCTCAGGGTCTGCTCCTGGCGATGAAACAGGCCGCTGCGCTGGATCTGTCGCTCGCCGGCGTCGAGCAGCACGAAACCGTGAAAGCGCCACCAGGCCGCCAGAATGGCCAACAATGCCAGTAATGTCAGCGCCGCCAAGAGTCCCACGAGGACCGCCAGCAGCGGCGAACCCGGCATCCAGGTGTCGAGATCTAGCTGCGGCAGCCGGTCGTGCAGCCAGCGCTCGAGCGGGCGCACCAGCGGCGACAGCATCGCCGCGAT
The DNA here is from genome assembly GCF_000246875.1 of Halomonas sp. KM-1. Classification (NCBI taxonomy): domain Bacteria; kingdom Pseudomonadati; phylum Pseudomonadota; class Gammaproteobacteria; order Oceanospirillales; family Halomonadaceae; genus Halomonas; species Halomonas sp. KM-1. Next base: position 136,701 of record NZ_BAEU01000110.1, on the reverse strand, counting down.
GAGATAGATCGAACGGCTGGCCAGACCATGAAGCACGATGGCCTTGCCACTGATGGCAAAGCACGGCACGACCTGTCTCTCCGCCGCCGGGGCGGACTCGGACGCTACGCCCGGCCACTGCTCGGGCGGCCGCAGCTCCCTTTCGAGCGCTTCCGCCCGTTCGCGGCGAATGCCCGGCAAGGCGATGCGCGAGGCTTCGCCGGCCAGCGTTTCCACTTCCCACAGCACCAGGCCGAAGGGGCGCATGTAGACCGGCTGGCGAATGACGATGCTCTGCACGTGGCGTGCCGCCACCTTGAACTCGCGATGCTCCAACAATCCCTTCTGCACGATCAGCACATCGCCGTCGCAGCAGTAGCGAAAGCGGCGGTAGTAGAGCAGGCTGATCAGCACTGCCAAGATGAGTAGCACCGCCCCACCCAGCGCCAGCTCACGCAGGCCCAGGCGCTCCACCAGTGCCAGGCCGGCCCCGGCGCCGAGTACCAGCGGCATGTGCTGGCGCAGCAGCGACGCACTGCCGCTGAGCAGCAGCAGGAGTACTGCCCAAGGTGAAAGACGCTGCCACTTCAACTCTCCGCCCTGCCTTTCGCCGAGTGGCGACGCTTCGCTCATGGCGCATCCGCCCCCGTGGGCTCCGGTTCCGCACTCTCAAGGCGGGCCAGCAGATGCTGACGAATCGCCGCGGCCCGATCGGCGGTCAAGCCTTCGAGTACCATGTCCGCCCCTCTTCCTCCCGCCGTGAAGCACACCAGGCGTACCAGGCCGAAGGCACGTTCGACCGGGTTGCTCGTCGTCTCGATGTGCTGCAGGCGAGCCAACGGCAGCACCTGAGTGCTCTGCACCAGCAGGCCGCGCCGATAGATCAGGTCGTGCTGACGCAGGCCGTAGGCCCGGCGACGCGCCTCGAGCCAGCCGAGCACGATGCCGCTGGCGCCCAGCAGAGCCACAGCGACCGCCGGCCACGGCTGCCAGGCGGCGATATCGGCAATCATGAAGGGCACTAACGCGGCCAGCCCCGTCAGCAGCAGCCAGTGCAGGCTGCGCAGCACTGCCTGGCAGGGCGCCAGACGAGGAGAAACGGGCTCCAATGGCGCCTCCGCAAGCGCAGGGAGATTCTGTGGATCCAGCGAAGCATTGGTGAAGGTCACATCGGCTCCTTGCTCGACGGCTGGGCGAACACCCTGCTCAGCAGGCCCACAGGCGCTATGCTGATAGATGAGGAAAACACTGCAGCATGGATGCGCTCCACCAGCGAACGTCGGCCCTTGCGCCGAGGGAGACAGTGTCATGGCGATCCCGGCCACCCTAAGGGAATACTTGAGAGCCTGTGATATCGACTACGAGGAGGTCAAGCACGACTACGAAGTCAGTGCCAGCCGCATTGCCCAACAGTCGCACGTTACCGGTGAGCAGCTCGCCAAGGCCATCATGCTGCACGGCCGCTCCGGCTATCGCGTCGCGGTGCTGCCCAGCACTTGCGATGCCGATCTGGAGAGCCTGTCGCGGCTGTTCAACGAACCGGTCGAACTGGCCGAGGAAGAGGAGATCGTGAATCGCTTCAACGACTGCGACCCAGGGGCCATCACTCCTGTCGGCCAGGCCTATGGCCTGCAGGTCTATGTCGACGACATGTTGCGACACCAGCCGGATATCTATTTCGACGCCGGCGATCACGAAACGCTGCTGCACATGAGCGGCAGGGAGTTCGAGAAGCTGATGGGCGAATGCCCCCACGGCCAGTTCAGCCGTCATCACTGAACGAGCCGGTGGTAGTGATTTTCGCACCCGGTCGCCCCGGTCGGGTGCTCTCGGGTCTCGCCCGCGCGGGGCCCTAGCCTGCTGTTGCGCTATCGTTGGGCCATGCTCTCGAGCATGGCCGCCAGGGCCTCGGTCACCCTGGCCATGGTGACGTAGTCCAATCGCTCGGGGGTGTCGCTGGGGCGATGGTAGTGAGGGTTGCGGAAGTTGGCGGTATCCGTGAGCATCATGGCCGGAAAGCCCATTTCCCAGAACGCCCAGTGGTCCGAGCGATGTATGTCGCCCATCTGCGGCGGCGCCACCAAGCCCTCCGAAGGTACCGTCGCGTGACGACGAAACGCACCGATAGCGTTATGGAGCAGCCGGCGCGATTCCAGCTTGGTGACGAAGGCGAGGAAGTTCCCCCGGTCCGGATAGAACAGATCGAGAGGGAATGGGTAGAACTGACTGCCGGGCTCGTCACTGTAGTAGCCGAGCATCTCCAGCGAGATCATGCCCACGATGGTCCACCCCTCGGCCTTGGCCTGCCGCGCGTAGTGCAGGCTACCCATGGCATCGCTGCCGAAGAACGGCGCCTCTTCATTGACGAACGCCACCAGCCGCAGTGAACGATCGAGCTCTGCTCCCTGCAACTGGCGCGCCAGTTCGAGCAGTACGGCCACGCCGGAGGCATTGTCGTCGGCTCCGGGACTACCACGCACCGTGTCGTAGTGCGCCCCCACCACCAGCACCTCATCGGCGCGCCGGGCACCGGGCAGCTCCACCTCGATATTGTGAAATACCCGGCTGCCGGTGGGCACTTCCAGCCTCCGAGGCCGATGTCCTGCCTCCTGGAAGGCCCGCTCGATGTAATCAGCAGCGGCCTGGAGCGCCTCCGGCCGCCAGTAGTGGCGCTCGCCGATCTCATCCGCCAGGATTCGCACATGCTGGTGAAGCCGTTCGCTCAGCCGCTCGCCTTCGGCGCTCAGTGGCGGCGGCTCGCCGCGGAAGGATGTACCGGGCATATGCAACATCAGCCAGTAGCCTCCGCCCAGCACGAGAACGCAGACGAGCCCCAGCCCGCCCAGCACGGCCGCCAGCGGCGAGCGGGTACGCTTCATCTCAGGCCGCTCTCAGCGGTACCTGCAGCGCTACCGGCCCTGTTACCGAGGTCTTCGCGGTCCGTTGCCATCATCTCCCTCTCCCTGGACACCCCACCCTGCTCAAGATAGGTGCCTGACCCGTTGCTGCAAAGGGGAAACATGCCTAACGGCCAGACGGCTTGGATTTCCTCTCATAATGCCGCCAAACTGGGACCAAACAGAGCGAGGTGGCCGTCGATGTTCAAGTCCGTGCTGGTCATAGGGCGTTTCCGTGACATCCGGCTGGAAGTCCATATCAGCTGGCTGATCATTTTTGCCCTGCTGTTGATGACCATGAGCGCAGGGTTCAGGCATCAGTATCCGGACTGGACCACCGCCACCGCCGTGCTCACTGCCTTGGTGACGGCTCTGCTCTTCTTCTCCTCGATATTGGCCCATGAGTTGGGGCATAGCCTGGTAGCCATCCGCCGCGGCGTACCCGTCACGGCCATCACTCTGTTCATCTTCGGCGGCGTAGCCCAGATGGCCCGCGACCCCGACAAGGCAAACGATGAGTTCTCGATCGCCATTGCCGGGCCAATCGTCAGCTTTGCTCTGGCGGCCACCTTCGCTGTGCTGGCCATGCTGACGGCGGGCTGGTACCAACCGCTTACCGTTGCGCTGAATTGGCTGGCAACGATCAATCTGCTGGTGGCGCTATTCAACCTCATTCCCGGCTTCCCCCTCGACGGTGGTCGCGTGCTGCGAGCGCTGGTCTGGAAAGTGACCGGCGACGCCAAGAAGGCCAACGAAACCGCCTTTGCCAGCGGCAAGCTGGTCGCCTACGGCCTGTTCGGCCTGGCCATCTGGAATCTGGTGGCTGGCAATCTCGTGGGCGGCCTGTGGATCATGCTGATCGCCTGGTTCCTGCTCAACATGACCCAGGCACAGGGTCGCATGCACATGCTCAGGGAGCGGCTTGCCGGCGTGCGCGCCCGCGACCTGGCCGAAGCGGAGATACCGCTGGTAGATCCGCAACGCTCCATTGAGGCGTGGCTGCATCAGGACGTATTGCCTTCCGGTCGTCGGGCCTTCCTGGTGGGGACCAACGTCGCCGAAGTGGTTGGACTGGTATCACTCAGCGATGCGCGGCATGTAGAGCACTCACGGTGGGCCTCGACCCAGGTTGCCGACATCATGACACCGGTGAAGAAGCTGCATCACGTATCACCCGGAGCCAAGGCCGACGAAGTGCTTCAGCTTCTCAACGAGCACGGGCTGAATCAGATCCCGGTCATGCAGGATGGGCGGGTAAGCGGCTGGATCGATCGGCAGCGCCTGCTTCGCACTATCGAGATTCATCTGGAAGTGAACCGTTGAGTGTGGCCGGCTCGGCCATGCAGACCCGGTTGCGCCCGGTCGCCTTGGCACGGTAGAGCGCCTTATCGAGGCGCTTGTAGCACTGTGCCTCTGCTTCCTCTTCCCCCAGCTCGGCAACGCCGAAGCTGCTGGTAAGAGTCGGAACTGGAGTAAACGGCTCGTCGGCGATGGCCTGACGCAGCCGCTCGGCAAGGTTAACCGCCCCCGTCAGCGGCGTGGCCGGCAGCAGCACCATGAATTCCTCGCCGCCCCAGCGCGCCAGCACGTCCACGTCACGCAGCAGTGCATGGCAGGTGTGCACCAGCTTTTTCAGTACCATGTCTCCAACACTGTGACCGAAGGTGTCGTTGATGCGCTTGAAGTGATCCAGATCGAACATGATCAGGCTAAGCGGCTCGCCGCTGCGATGCGCTCTCTTACGCTCGCGGGCCAGCAGATCGAGAAAGCGGTTACGGTTGACCGCGCCGGTAAGCGGGTCGTGGCCGGCATGATACTCGAGCTCCACCTGGTGCTGTTTGGTCTGACTGATGTCGCGCATGATGGTAGCGATGCTGTCGATTTCGCCGCTTTCATTGCGGCGCGTCACGATCAGTTGTGAAACGGGAATCTCACCGTCACGCCCCAGCACGGCGGTCTCCGCGTACCAGTAGCCGTGCTCCATGGCGTAGGGAATACCTTCCTCCTCGATGAGATGGCACACCCATGGCGGATGCGCGCTGACCAACGCATCGGCCAGCTTGTCGGGCAGAACGCCGAACTGGTCGCGCCCGGCCTTGTTGAGATAGACCACACGGCCCTGGCCATCGGCGATGGCGACGATGTCGGGCGAAGCGTCCAGCAGGTGTGTCAGCCGATCCCGGTTCATCTCGGCGGCATGGCGAGCCGTCACGTCCTCGACGATGCCGCTGAAGTCGACACTGCCGTCTTCCGCGACCTGGCGCAGCACGGTGACCTCGGTGTGGATGAGCGCTCCCTTCAAGGTACGCAGACGCAGCGGGCGGCGGCTCACGACCCCGTCCCGTTCCAGATCCGCGATGAACGACTTGAGTTCCTCGCTGCAAACATACAGCGATGAGGGCCGCACCCCCAGCAATGCCTCGAGCGACTCGGCCTCGAAGATCCTCAGCATGGCGGGATTGGCTGCCGTGAAGCGGCTTTCCGGCTCGGCGGAGTTGCGATAGACCCCTACGGGAAGGTTGTGGAACAGGTCATTGTAGGTCTCCAACATAGCGTAATAGCGCTTCTCGTCGGTGACGTCGATGATGATCGAGTGAAGGTATTCGCGCCCCTCGAGGCATACCGGCCCCGAGTAGACGTGCACGTCGCGGACCTCCCCGCTGGCGAGGCGATGCCTGAACTCGAAGAACAGCTGCTGGCAGGCTTCCGCCTTGGCCATGGCGGCATGCACTGCTTCAGGATCGAGGCAGTTGATGTCGGTGATCTTCAACTGTTTCAGCACGTCGGCGGGATAGCCATAGAAGTGCACGGCGGAAGCATTGGCATCGACGATACGCCCATCGCTGGGGTCGATCAGCAGCTTGATGGCCGGATTGGTATTGAACAGCTGCTCAAAGAACGAAGCGTGATCGTCACTGGTCAACGGTGAGCCCCTTGCGTATCGACGGCTTGTCTCGAACATGAGCAGGCGTCGTTATAATAATGGTCATATCGTTATTTCGGCAGTTTCAGTCTGAGCTGAAGGCATGAGCCTGCCGATACTTTGAGATTATGACGTCCTGGCGCGAATGCATAGATTGCGCGGGGTCAATCGATGCGCACAGAATGTGCCGATTTCCACCCTGAAGCCCGCTTCTTCAAGCCGCCGGACGCGATCCATGACCAGCCAAATCTCCAGCGGGCGCCGAAACAGGTGACGTACCAGCTCCAGCCGGCTCACCTCCGCCAGCCGCTGCCAGCCCGCGGCCTCGTAACGCCGATAGTCGAGTCCGTCCTCAAGCGCCAACCCCTTGCACTGCGCCGCCCAGTGGCAGAAGGCGTCGAAGCGCTCGGGCATCTGGCCATAGGCCAGGCTGGGCACGGGCAGGTAGGTATCCACGCCACGCAGCTCGCGCTGCAGCTCATCGAAACCCAGCCGCCAGGCATTGGCCCGCTCACGATGCCGACGCACTCCCAGCGGCGCCGTAACGGTTTCCTGAACCGCCAGCGCCAGGTCGGCACGTTCCAGATGCAGGGAGTGACTGTGACACAATGTCCGCCCGAGCTGAGATACGGGGCGATAGTCCGCCGCTTGCGTGCGGTGGTAGCAACATGGCGCCAGGGTCACGGCGAAGCCCGATGCCACGGCGCGCTCGAGCAGCCCGAGATGCAGGTCGCCGCAGGCGTGCAGCGCGACGACATGCGTATCGGCAGAGAGAAAACCCACCACCTCGTCGGCCAACACGTCCTGCCGGTACAACCGTACCGCCGCCTGCTGCGCCACAGCCAACCGTTGGCCTTCCTCGCATAGGCTGGCCTGCCACTCCAGGGCGCTGACCTCCCGGCCATGCCACCTGGCCAGGGCGCGGGAAAGATGCCCCTTGCCGGCGCACCACTCCAGCAAGCGCTCATGGGGCGCGACGTCCAGGTGCCGGACGAAGGCCTCGATCTGTTGCCATTTGCGCCCGCCGACATGTTGGCTCCAGGCCTCCGGCAACGACTCGCCTGTGGCAGACAGTGGCGACAGTTCGACCAGCTCGGCCAGCTCAGCGACCGGCAGTCGGTCCGCGAGCGGAGAGTCGTGCCAGGGATCGGCCTGCAGATGGGCGAGCTGGGCGTCGCTGAGCCCCAGCAGCGTTTCGGTCAGTTCCGGGTAACGGTCACACCAGGCGGCGCGACGCTGAGTGAACGGAAGCGGACGCCAGACCGCTTGCCATTCGGCCAGCAGAGCGGTGAGGCGGGAAAACTGCGGCTCAATATTCGATGCGGGATGCGCTGGCATCGAACTCCACCGCGATGTCGATACCCTCTTCCAGGCTCGCCTCTTCGCCCAGGGCCTGCTGCAGGGCCAGAACGCCCTCCACCCTACCCACCACATGAGCCTTGCTGCCTTCCACCTCGAAGGTATCCAAGGCCAGGCGAACCTCGGCGTTGTCGGAAGTGAATACCGGCGGCATCACGCTGGCACCGATGGGGTGCAACAGATCGAACTTGGCGATTTCACCCTCCACCAGGGTGATGCTGAGCGAGAGCGAATCACGCACACGCCAGCTGTCCGGTGCGGTGAAGCCGACCAGATCGATCACGACCCGATCACCCAGTTCGGTGAAGGTGGCGTTGGAATCCAGACCCTGGCTAAGAATGAACCACTCGCGCTCCTGGCCATCCAGCAGCCCCGTCATCATGCCGACGGTCTCGGCTTCCTCCTGGGCATGGGCCGCCCCTGTCATGGCCAGCAGCATCACAGGCCCCAGCCATGACCACAGCGTCGCTCTAACCCTCATGTCTCCCCCTTGACGTGCTTCGGCACTCATCGGCAACCGCGTCGCGGCCATTCTCCCGGGCGCTTACCTGACTGACAAGCCCCGTGAAAAAACGCCAGGCCCCGTGTGTGGCACACTGAACTCCCGACCGTGCCACGCTACTCAGCATGTCATTCAGCATAGCCTGCATGGCACCACACGAACCCGACCGCGCCGACAGTGCGGCTGGCCGTTACGCCAATGGGTGACGGAATGGTAAGGTCTCCGACAACCCTGCGGGTCTGATGTTGCGCAATCCGTTCCCGGTGACAAGGACTACACGATGATCGATTTCTGGACCTGGACCACTCCCAATGGCCGCAAGGTTTCCATTCTGCTCGAAGAGCTCGGCCTGCCCTACCGTACCCACGCCGTGGACATTACCCGGGGCGAGCAGTTCGAGCCGGCTTTCCTCGAGGTGAGCCCCAACAACAAGATTCCCGCCATTCGCGACGCCGAAACCGGCACGGCCTTGATGGAATCGGGTGCGATCCTGATCTATCTGGCCGAGAAGACGGGACGCTTCCTGCCCAGCGAACCCGAAAAACGCTACCGCACCCTGGAATGGCTGATGTGGCAGATGGGCGGGCTTGGCCCCATCCTGGGTCAGGCCCACCACTTCCTGAAGTTCAACGCCGGCAAGGCCCCCTATGCCGAGGAGCGCTTCCACGCCGAGGCCGAGCGCCTCTACCGCGTACTGGATGCACGCCTGGCCGACAACGCTTACCTGGCCGGCGATGAGTACACCATTGCCGACATCGCCTGCTGGCCCTGGGTATCGCGCTACGAGTGGCAGCGTATCACTCTCGACGATTATCCCAACGTGAAGCGCTGGTACCTGGAGATCGCTGCCCGCCCGGCGGTGCAACGCGGTTATCAGGTACCGCACAAGGTCAACGAGATTCCTCTGCCATGAGCCACGCTGCCACGACGAATAGGCAGGACGCGACTCAGCGCAGCGTGCTGGTAACGGGCTGCTCCAGCGGGATCGGCCATGCCGCCGCCCATGCCTTGGCCAAGCGGGGCTGGCGCGTGTTTGCCACCGCGCGGCGCGAGGAAGACCTGACGCGCCTGCACGACGAAGGGCTCGAGGCACTGCCGCTGGAGCTGGCCTCGAGCGACTCCATTACCGCCTGCGTGGAGCAGTTGCTGGCGCACACAGGCGGCAGGCTCGACGCACTGTTCAACAATGCCGCCTACGGCCAGCCGGGAGCCGTCGAAGACCTCTCCCGCGAGGCGCTGCGTACGCAGTTGGAAGTCAACCTGCTCGGCACCCACGAACTGACCACGCGCATCGTTCCCGTCATGCGCGAACAGGGCTTCGGCCGGATCGTGCAGAACAGCTCGGTGCTCGGTTTCGCCGCCCTGCCGTATCGCGGTGCCTATGTGTGCTCCAAGTTCGCCCTGGAAGGGCTCACCGATACGCTGCGTCAGGAGCTTTACGGCAGCGGCATCCACGTCAGCCTGATCGAGCCTGGCCCGATCGCCAGCCGCTTCCGCGAGAACGCCTACCGCGCCTTTCTCGAGCACATCGATGCCCAGCGTAGTTACCATCGCGACACCTACCGTGTCGTCGAGGCTCGCCTGGCAGGGAAAGGGACATCCTCGGGTGGAGCCTTCACGCTGGGGCCGGACGCCGTGGTCGACAAGCTGATCCACGCGCTGGAGAGCCGTAGGCCGAAAGCGCGTTATCATGTCACGCTGCCCACCCATCTGTTCGGCGTGCTCAAGCGCCTGCTCACCACCCGGGGGATGGACCGGGTACTGCTGGCATCGACACGCGACGAACGCAAAGGAGACTGAACTTGGGCCGACTCATTTCGTTGATCTTCCTGGCCGCCCTAGCCTATGGAGGCCTCTATTTCTACTACGGCCATGTCGTCAGGCAGGCCATCGATGAGCAGCTCGAGGCGCGCGGTCTCTCGGCCGTGGAGGTGCGACGGGTCACCTATGAGCCGCTGGCACCGCTGAGTACACGAGCCACCATCGCTGCCGAGATCCACTATCGCGGCGCCGACGCCACGGTTAGCGTTCGTCTCGAGGGCCACCCTATCTTTTCCGACGAGGTGCGCATGGAGCTCGACGGCCTGCAGAACCTGCGGCTAAGGTTTGGCGTGGGAGGATAACCAACAGGAGGACACCCATGAGCAGTGCCTACGTGGTCGGACAAGTTACGGTACATGACCCCGAGCGCTGGATGGAGTATGTCGAACGGGTACCTGAAACTCTCGCCCCCTGGGGCGGCGAGGTGATCATGCGTGGTCAACGTACGGCCATGCTGGCAGGCGAGCCGGGGCATCCCAACATCGTGATGCTGCGCTTCCCCGACCGGCAGGCCGTGGAGCAGTGGTACGCTTCTCCCGAGTACCAGGCCCTGGTGCCGTTGCGCGACTCGGCGGCCCAGGTCGAGTTGGCCGCCTACGAGGGATAAACTTCGGCACTGCGTACACGCATGCTATGCTGCGGGCTTTATCTCACGACAGCCTCTCACGACAGGAGCACGACATGGCCAAGGCAACTGCGCGACACATTCTGGTGAACAGCGAAGAGAAGTGCGAGGCTCTCAAGGCCGAGATCGAAGGCGGTCGCGACTTTGCCGAGGTTGCGCGCGAGCACTCCACCTGCCCTTCCAGTCGCCAGGGCGGCGACCTCGGCAGCTTCGGCCCCGGCCAGATGGTGCGCGAATTCGATGAGGTGGTGTTCTCCGGCGAGCTGAACAAGGTCCATGGTCCGGTGAAGACCCAGTTCGGCTATCATTTGCTGGAGATCACCAGCCGCAGCTGAGAAAACACTGCACAAAGGCCTGCACGAGCGAATCACTGCGTTGCGCGGTGCTCGAAGCCCTCACATATACCCCATATGCTCCGGCTCCTGCGCTCCGTGCGCCTTGTTCTTCATCTCGCTCGTCGGTTTGTGCAGCGTTTTCGTGAAGCGTGGCGATAGCATGACGCCGCCCGTCAGGAGAAGCCGCTCGTGCCTTGAACCGCACGGCGGCTTTTCTCGTTTGGCCCCCTGTGCCGAGCGGCCTCACGCGCTAGGATAGAGCCATGTCGAATCGATCTTTCGCCAACAGGGACGTCGCATGACTCTCTCAGCCAACCCTTCGCGGATCAGTATGCCGGAACCAGGCTCCGCTGCCGGCAACGGCGGCGAGGCCGGCACGCCGATGATTCAGGTCGAACAGCTCTCCAAGATCTATGGTGGCGGTTTCCAGGCGCTCAAGGAGGTGAGCCTGACCATCCGCCGCGGCGAGATCTTCGCCCTGCTCGGCCCCAACGGAGCCGGCAAGACCACGCTGATCAGCGTGATCTGCGGGCTGGTCAATGCCACCAGCGGCAGCGTCCGGGTCGATGGCTTCGACAACGTGGCCCACTACCGTGAAGCCCGCGAGCGCATCGGCCTGGTACCCCAGGAGCTGACCAACGAGGCCTTCACCACGGTATGGGACACGGTCAGCTTCAGCCGCGGGCTGTTCGGCAAGCCCAAGGATCCGGCGCATATCGAGAACGTGCTGCGCGCCCTGACCTTGTGGGACAAGCGTGACAACCGCCTGCTGGAGCTATCCGGCGGCATGAAGCGGCGGGTGCTGATTGCCAAGGCACTGTCGCACAACCCTCAGGTGCTGTTCCTCGACGAACCCACGGCCGGCGTCGACGTGGAACTGCGCCGGGAAATGTGGGAAGTGGTGAGGGGTCTGCGCGACCAGGGCGTGACCATCATTCTCACCACCCACTACATCGAAGAAGCCGAGGAAATGGCCGATCGCATCGGTGTCATCCGTCGCGGCGAGCTGGTCCTGGTGGAGGAGAAAGCCGCCCTGATGCAGCAACTCGGGCGCAAGGAGCTGACCCTGCACCTGGCGGTACCGCTCGAAGCCGTGCCTGCAGCCCTTAGCGGCCACGACCTCGTATTGGCCGACGAGGGCCATGCGCTGGTCTACACCTACGACGTCAGCCGTCAGGACGAAGGCACCGGCATCGCCGGGCTGCTGGCCGACCTGGAGGCAACCGGCATCAGGGTGAAGGACCTGCACACGCGACAGAGCTCGCTGGAGGAGATCTTCGTCAACCTGGTCAGGGAGAGTGCATGAACCTGCAATCGGTGAAAACCATCTACCAGGCCGAGATGGCTCGCAGCCTGCGTACGGTGCTGCAGAGCATCGTCTCCCCGGTGGTCTCCACGTCGCTCTACTTCGTGGTGTTCGGCGCGGCCATTGGGACCCGCATCAGCGAAGTGGACGGCGTGAGCTACGGCGCGTTCATCGTGCCGGGGCTGATCATGCTGATGCTGCTCACTCAGAGCGTCTCGACCGCTTCGTTCGGCATCTTCTTCCCGCGCTTCTCGGGGGCCATCTACGAAATCCTCTCAGCGCCGATCTCCTATTTCGAGATCGTGCTCGGCTATGTCGGGGCGGCGGCCACAAAGTCGATCATCCTGGGCCTGATCGTACTCGGCACGGCGCGGCTGTTCGTACCATTTTCCATTCAGCATCCGTTGATGATGCTGCTGTTCCTGATCCTTACCGCGGTGACCTTCAGCCTGCTCGGCTTCATCATCGGCATCTGGGCCGACGGCTTCGAAAAGCTGCAGTTGGTACCGCTGCTGATCGTCACGCCGTTGACCTTCCTCGGCGGCACCTTCTACTCCATCGACATGCTGCCCCCTCTGTGGCAGGCGGTGACACTGCTCAACCCGGTGGTTTACCTGGTCAGCGGCTTCCGCTGGAGTTTCTATGGCACCGGTGACGTGAGTATCTGGGCCAGCCTCGCCATCATCACACTGTTTCTCGGTGTAGCCCTCGCGGTGATCAACTGGATTTTCCGCACCGGCTATCGGCTCAAACCTTGAGGCAACGCATGCAGCCGGCGGTTAGCTTGCAGCGTTGAGCGCTACGGCACAGTTGCCGCTGGCGCTCGCGAGCGTTATTGGCCATGCTTTCACAGATTGCGTTTACATACTTGTAACACGAGGCACAGACTACTTACAGCACGAGCAGAACACGAGAATAAGCGAGCAGCGGAGTGATCCATTCCACGACGACTCCATTGCTCCATCACAAGGGAACTGCAATGACTGCTGGCAAGAACGAAGCTAGGCAGGGAGCTTCGCTCAATTGGTGCGTCGAGTTTCACGACGCCCCGCTGGAAGCCCTCTATCGCCGCACCATGCGCTTACAGGACGCACAGCAGCTGCGCTATGCGCTATGGCTGATTGCTGCCACCTTCCTCTTGTTCATCGCAGCTGACTATCTCCTGCTCGGCGCAAGCGGCACCTTTCTCATCCTGGCCGCCACCCGTATCGGCGTGACACTCAGCTGCCTGGTGCTGGCCCGTTACATCACCCGAGACCCTGCCCAGGCCCACCGGCCGCTGCCGCTCAATCTGGTCTACTTCGCCGCCATCAGCGGTTTGCTGCTGACGATCTACCTCCACCCGGGCAGTGTCGGGCTGCACATCTCGAGCATCGTGGTGGCCAGTCTGACTATCTATCTGCTGGTGCCCAACCGGCTGACCTGGATTCTCGTCTGGAATGGCTATCTGTCGTTCGGCTTCATTCTGCTGGCGCTGCTGTGGAAACCCCTGGCCCCCGGCATGCTGGCGAGCACCCTGATGATCATCGCCTTCGCCAATCTGATGGGCTGGCTGACCTTCAGCCGACTGAACCGGCTGCAGCGCAAGCAGTTCGCCCTGCTGATGGATGAGCGCGACATCAATCGCAAGCTGCAGGGCGAGATCGAGGAGCGCCAAATGCTCGAAGCCCAGCTACGCCACATGGCAAGTACCGACCCACTGACCGGTATCGCCAACCGCAGGCACTTCTTCGAACTGGCGGAGCGCGAGCTGACCCGGGCTCATCGCGAGCACACGCCGCTGGCCATCTGCATGGTCGATATCGATCTGTTCAAGACCCTCAACGATCATCATGGCCATGCCGTGGGCGACCTGGTGCTGACGACGGTGGCCTCCTGTTGCGCCTCGGTGCTGCGCGAGACGGACATCATCGGCCGCTACGGCGGCGAGGAGTTCGTCATCGCCCTGCCCCAGGCCGATCTCGAGACCGCCAACTCAATCGCCGAACGCCTGCGAGACAAGGTGACCTCCCTGCAGCTCCCCATGCTGCCCCTCGGCCAGCGTCTTTCCGTCACGGTCGGCATCAGCCAGGTCGCGCCAGGGGAAACGAGGCTGGAACCGGCACTGCAACGCGCCGACGACGCTCTTTATGTCGGCAAGTCGCGCGGCAGAAATTGCGTCGTGGTGGCCGGCGAGGCTCCGCCCGCGTTCTCGGCAAGAGCCTGAGCGTGGCCACCACCCCGGCTTGAACTCGACGCCGGGCCCGGTATGATTCGTCTCCTGCCCAGGCTCTGTCCGAGTAGCTGGCACAGCCCACCCAACGCCTATCACGGCGCCCTTCACGGCGGAGATGGTCATGCCGATACAGCACTGCATCGTCCACGAGATCGACAAGGAGAGCGGCGAGCAGCCGGCAAGCCTGCGGGCAGCCACTGCCGAGCTGGCATCGTCGCCGCTGCTGGAAGACCTGCTGTCGGGATTTCACGATGCCTACCATGCCAAGACCAAGGCATGGGGTCACTTTCAGGAGCCGGACGCCAGCGAACCGGGCTCGGCAACGCCCTTCGCCCAAGAGCTGACCGACTATCTGGAAGCGCGCAGCGACTTTGCCGCTTTCAGCCAGGCTCTGGCCAATCGCCTGCTGCCGCTGGTCGACGCGCACCTCTCCGCCTCCGGCCATCTCCTGTGCATCGACTATCGTCAGGGTGAAACCCACTATCTCGGCGTGGCATTGCTGCATCAACGTACGGGGTTCGGTATCGACTCGGCCATGCGGGTCGTGCCCGCGGCGCAGCTCAACCTGGCGCGCATGAGCCTGGGGCTGCGAATCAATCTGACCCAGTGGCGCGACGGCGCCGCTTCGCGTCATTACCTGTCGTGGATTCACGATCGCGGCGGCAGGAAGCTCTCGGAGGATCTGGCCACCGTACTCGGTGCCACCGAGGGGATCGACGCCACCGGCGAGACCCGCACCCTGCTCAAGGCCTTCAGCGACTATGTCGAGCGCGAAGACATGCCCGAGGAGCAGAGCCGGGAGAAGACCGAAGCGCTGATCGACTACGCCAATGAGCAGGCCGGCCGCGGCGAGCCGATCACCCTGGAAGAGCTCTCGGAGCTGCTCGACGAGCAACAGCCCAAGGCATTCTACGACCACATCCGCAACGCCGACTACGGTCTCTCGCCCGAGATACCGCCGGACAAGCGCACCCTCAGACAGTTTCGCCGCTTCACTGGCCGCGCCGGCGGTGTCTCGATCAGCTTCGACTCCCATCTGCTGGGGTCGTCCATCGAGTATGACGAAAGCCAGGACCGGCTGATCATCAAGCAGGTGCCCAAACAACTCAAGGAGCAGCTCAAGCAACGCAAGGAGTGACGAAGCCCGGCGCTACTCGATGTCGTGGGTAGCCTCAGCGTTGGTCAGCCATTCGCGCAGTACCTGCTGACCGCGCCGGGCAATGCCCGGACCGTGCAGCTGCGCCTGCTCACGCAGTTCGACCGGATCGACTTCCGCCACGGCAAGCTCGGCGGCATGACCAATCAGCCAGGGCTCGATTCGGGTCGGGTCCACCTCGAGATGAAACTGCAGCCCCAGCACCTGATCGCCCACGGCGAAGGCCTGGTGCGAACAGGGGTGGCTGTAGGCCAGCCGCGTGGCGCCGGGGGGCGTTTCGAACATGTCGCCATGCCAGTGCAGGACGTGATCGGGATTGCCCAGGTGGCGTAGCGGCCCCTCCTGTCCGTCTCGCGTCAGGTAGACGTCGGCAAAGCCGATCTCCTTTTCCGGCATCGGAAAGACCCGCCCGCCCATGGCGCGGGCGATGAGCTGTGCCCCGAGGCAGATACCGAGCAGCGGACGTCCCGAATCGAGCCGGTGGCGAATGGCGTCCAGCTCGGCGGCGAGAAACGGAAAGAGCGCATCGTCGTTGGCGCCAACCGGCCCGCCCAGCACCACCATCAGCTCGGGGCTGTCGACATCCAGCGATTCCAGAGCATCCGGCCCCAGCAGTCCCGGGTCGAGGTAGCGGATGCGGTAGCCGAACTCCTCGAGGATCGGCTCGAAGATGCCCAGATCCTCGAAAGCAACGTGGCGGATGGCAACGACACTCTTCATGCGCAAGAAACTCCTTTTCCGTTCCGGACGGTTTGGCAGACACGCCAACCGCATCAGCAGCATAGCCAATGGAAACACCAAGCGTAATAACTTGGGTTTGCCGTTCTGAGGTAAAGCCGACTAGCTTGAGGGAGCATCATCGTTCTGTGCGCTCATGGATTGAGAAGGGGTCTTGGTCATGCAAGGCAAGGAAGTCACAAACCGGGATAAACCGGTGGTGATCATCACCGGGGCTTCGGGGGGCGTAGGAACCGCCCTGACCCGCAGCCTGAAGGATGACTATCACATCATCGGACTGGACCGCAGCGCGGGCGAAGAGGCCGACGAGAGCTACGAATTCGACCTCACAGAGGTCGACTCCATCAAGCGCACGATGAGCGAGATCGCCGAGCGGCACGGGCACGACATCGCCGCCGTGGTGCACCTGGCGGCCTATTTCGATTTCACCGGCGAGGAGTCGCCACTCTACGAGAAGGTCAACGAGCAGGGTACGCGCAACCTGCTCGAGGCGCTGGCAGACATGAACGTCGAGCGCTTCATCTACTCCAGCACCATGCTCGTGCACGAGCCTCAGGTACCGGGCCGCCGGGTCAGCGAGGAGACGCCGATCGGCCCCACCTGGGCCTATCCGCAGTCTAAGGCGCGCACCGAGGAGGTGATCAGGGAATATGCCCGCATGCCCTACACCCTGCTGCGCCTGGCCGGTATGTACGACGAGAAGACCAGCGTGCCGACGCTCTCCCACCAGATCGCGCGCATCTACGAGCACACCCTCAAGAGTCATTTCTACTCGGGCAACACCAACGCCGGCCAGGCCTGCGTGCACAAGGAGGACATGATCGAGGCCTTTCGCCGCACCATCGACCGGCGCCGCGAACTGCCCGAAAAGAACGAAATCCTCATCGGTGAGGAGCATGCCGTCAGCTACGAGGCGCTGCAGAACCGTCTGGGTGAGCTGATCCACGGCAAGAAGAAATGGAAGACCGTGGTCATGCCCAAGCCGCTGGCCAAGACCGGTGCGCTGCTGGAAGAGAAAAGCGAGCCGCTGGTGCCGGACGATTTCGACAAGGGCGAGAAGCCCTTCATCCGGCCGTTCATGATCGACATGGCCGACGACCACTACGAGCTGGACATCCGCCGGGCGCGGGAACAGCTCGGCTGGGAGCCGCGCCATGAGGTCTTCGACACCTTGGAGGCGATGGTCGACCACCTGCTCAGCGACCCCCACGGCTGGTACGAGGCCAATGGCATTACCCCCCCGGACTGGATCGAGGAGGCCGAGGAGAAAGGCGTCAATCCCGAGCGGGTACTGGAAGATTATCAGGCACATACCCAGCGCGAGCACTACCGCTTCCTGTGGGCGCACTTCTTCAACATCGCTTTGGGCGCCTGGCTGGTGGTCTCCCCCGCCACGCTGGGCTACGACGGCGCCATGGCCTACAGCGACATGGCTTCGGGCCTGCTGCTGGCGCTGTTCGGCGCGCTTTCGCTTTCGTTGAAACTGCTCTGGGCGCGCTGGGTGTGCGCCGTGATCGGTCTGTGGGTGCTGTTCGCGCCGCTGGTGTTCTGGAGCGACAGCGCCGCCGCCTACCTCAACGGCACCATCGTCGGTTCCCTGGCCATCGGCTTCGCTGCGGTGGTGCGGCCGGCGCCCGGTATCTCACCGGCAGCGGCCATGACCGGCCCGACCACGCCGCCCGGGTGGAACAACAACCCGTCGAGCTGGCGCCAACGCATGCCGATCATCGCGCTGGCCTTCGTCGGCTTCTTCATCTCGCGCTATCTCGCCGCCTATCAGTTGGGGCACATCGACGCGGCGTGGGACCCATTCTTCGGCGGCACCCGTGAGGGCTTGAACGGCACCGAGGACATCATCACCTCGGAGGCCTCCGAAGCCTGGCCGGTGCCCGATGCCGGCCTGGGCGGCATGGTCTACATGCTGGAGATCATGCTCGGTCTGATGGGTGCGGCCAACCGCTGGCGCACCATGCCTTGGGTAGTGGCCTCGTTCGGCGTGCTGATCGTGCCGCTCGGTGTGGTCTCGGTGACCTTCATCATCATCCAGCCCATTCTGATCGGCACCTGGTGCACCCTGTGCCTGATCCAGGCCGGGGCGATGCTGCTGCAGATCGCCTACGCCTTCAACGAGTTCGTCGCCACCGGCGAATTCCTCAAGCGGCGGCGCAAGGCCGGTGCTCCGGTGCTCAAGATCTTCTTCACCGGCGATACCGACGAAGGTCCCAACGAATCGCCGGACGAGGATTTCCAGTGCAAGCCCACCGCCATTCTCGGCGACGCGCTGGGTACCGGGGTCAACCTGCCCTGGAACCTGGCCCTGTGCATCCTGATCGGCGCCTGGCTGATGCTGACCCGCATCACCTTCGGCGCCGAGGGCACCCTGGCCAACTGGGAGCACCTGGTTGGGGCGCTGCTCATCACCCTGGGAGTCATCGCCATGGCCGAGTCGGCCCGTCCGGCCCGCTGGCTGATGATACCGCTGGCCACCATCCTGCTGTTCACACCCTTCCTGCACGGCGCCGACACGGCCGCGACGATCAACAGTCTGATTTGCGCGGTGGCGGTGATCTTGCTCTGCCTGCGTCGCGGGCCGATCCGCGGCGAGTATGGCAGTTGGAGCCGCTTGCTGGCCTGAAGCCTGCTGATCTGAAGAGAGTACCGGGGTTGCCTGCGGGCGCCCCGGGCTCACTCATGCACCGATGCCGCAGCCCTGATATCGTATCCCCATGCCTGCCATGAGTGACCACCCGACATGACCCCACGCCCGGACCCGCGGGTACTGCTGCGCCTGCTGGCGCTGCTCATCCCCTATCGCGGCCGCCTGATCATCGCCGCACTGGCACTGCTGGTGGCCTCCGGCAGCGTGCTGCTGCTGGGCCAGGGGCTGCGCCTGGTGATCGACCAGGGCTTTCTCGCCGCAGACGCCACCCGCCTCAACCAGACCCTGGGCGTGATGCTGGCCGTCGTCAGCGTGCTGGCCGGCGCCTCGGCGCTGCGCTACTACCAGGTGAGCTGGATCGGCGAGCGCCTGGCCGCTGACCTGCGGCGTCAGGTCTTCGATCATCTGCTCGAACTGGAGCCGGCCTACTTCGAGAGCGCCTCCCGGCGCGACCGCGGCGCCGCCGAGATCGCCTCGCGCCTGACCGCCGATACCAGCGTGCTGCAGACCCTGTTCGGCTCGTCGATCTCGCTGGCATTGCGCAACCTGGTGATGCTGCTGGGTGCGGTGACTCTGATGCTGGTGACCCAACCCTGGCTATCGGCGCTGGTGCTGATCGGCATACCGGCCACGCTGCTGCCGATCCTTTGGTTCGGCCGCCGCGTGCGACGGCTTTCCCGCCACAGCCAGGACCGGGTGGCCGAACTGGGCCGCTACGCCAGCGAGGCACTGGACGGCATTCGCACCGTGCAGGCCTTTTCCCACGAAGCGATCGACCGCCACGACTACGGCGAGCGAGCCGAGCAGGCCTTCGCCACCGCCGTGGTACGTACCCGCCAGCGGGCCTGGCTCACCGCCGCCGCCATGTTGACGGTATTCGCCGCCGTGGGCCTGATGCTGTGGCAAGGCGGTCAGGCGATATTGGCCGGCGACATCAGCGCGGGCGAACTCTCGGCCTTCGTCTTTTATGCGGTGCTGGCGGCCGGGGCGGTGGCGACCCTGGCCGAAGTGGCCGGCGACGTGCAGCGTGCCGCCGGTGCCGCCGAACGACTGCTCGAACTGCTCGACGCCGAGCCGACCATTCGTTCGCCGGATGCACCGACGCCCCTGCCCACGCCGCTGCGCGGTGAGATCCGCCTGGAAGGTGTGAGCTTCACCTACCCAGGGCGGGAAAGTCCGGCCCTGGATTCACTCGACCTGGAGATTCGCTCCGGCGAGCGCGTGGCGCTGGTGGGCCCTTCCGGCGCCGGCAAGAGTACGCTGTTCACGCTGCTGTTGCGCTTTCACGACCCCGAGCGGGGCCGCGTGACGCTGGACGGTATCGACCTGCGCGAATGCGACCCCAAGGCGCTGCGCGCCGGCATGGGCCTGGTGGCCCAGGAGCCGGTACTGTTCACCGGCACGGTGGCCGATAACCTTCGCTACGGCAAGCCCGACGCCACCGTGGACGAACTACGCGCCGCGGCCCGCGACGCCAATGCCCTGGGCTTCGTCGAGGCCTTGCCCCACGGCTTCGATACCGAGCTCGGCCCCGGCGGCGTGCAGCTCTCCGGTGGCCAGCGTCAGCGCCTGGCGATTGCCCGCGCGCTGCTCAAGGACCCGAGCGTGCTGCTGCTCGACGAGGCGACGAGCGCGCTAGACGCCGAAAGCGAGCGCCTGGTACAGCAGGCACTGGACCGCCTGATGGTCGGCCGCACCAGTCTGGTAATCGCTCACCGGCTGGCCACGGTGACCGCCGCCGACCGTCTGCTGGTATTCGACGAGGGACACCTGGTCGCCGCCGGCCGCCACGGAGAACTGCTCGAACGCAGCCCGCTCTACCGCCACCTGGCAGAGCTGCAGTTCGGTCGACATCGAGCGGAGGCATGAACTTGCGCGAGGCCCGTGCCTGATTCAAATGGCGTTGCGCAGACCGAGTTCGTAAGGATGCGGATCGAGGTACGTCTGCTGGCGAATGTACTCCGAGCCGTGACGCTTCATGTAATGGTTGAGCAACCTGACCGGCACCGCCAGATGCACATGGCCGAGGCGATACTCCTCGATCGCCTGTAGCAGATCCTGCTTGACCTCGCTGTCGAGCTCCTGCTTCAGGTAGCCCATCACGTGCATCAGCGCATTGGTATGGGTCTTGCGCGTGGCCGGACGCGACAGCGCCGCCATGAAGCGCTGCAGGTAGGAGCGCTTGACCTCTTCCAGCGGCAGGGCATGAGCCTCGCTGCCCAGGTAGCGGCCCAGCTCGCGATAGGCTTCCACGTGGTGTGCCATCAGCAGATATTTCTGGCGGCTGTGGAACTGGATCAGAGCGTGATACTCCCCGGCCTCTTCGACGTTGCGTTTCCAGTCGTCGAAGGCGAACACACGGGTGATGAAATTCTCGCGCAGTACGGCGTCGTTCATGCGCGCCTCCTCCTCCAGTGGCAGCTCGGGGAAGTGTTCGCGCATGACCTGGACGAAGAGCCCGGAATCGGCATGGCTGGGCATGCCGTTTTCGTGATAGACCTTGACCCGCTCGAGCCCGCAGCTCGGCGAGCCTTTCATCAGAATGAAGCCGCGCAGATGGCGATGGCGCGCCACGAACGCCTCGCCGACTTCACGCAGGCGCTCGGTGACGTCCAGCTCGGGATCCACCGTGCCCTTCACCCGCGGCGGCTCGCCGGGGGCGCCGACCAGACGGATCGGCTCCCGCGGCACGCCCAGGCCGGCTTCGAGTTCGGGGCAGAACGGTACGAAGGCGAAGCACTCCTGCAGCACTTCCAGGCAGTAGCGAGAGCGCTTGTGGCCCCCGTTGTAGCGTACCTGCTCGCCCATCAGGCAAGCGCTGATACCCACCGGGATGGCATTCGTCGTGGTGATGTCAGCCAAGGCAAGGCTCCCTTCCCGTTACCTTGGCTCATCGTCGCTTCTTGGCCGCTTGCGGGCAAGCATCGCAACTCATCCCGCTACCTAGAAAGCCTCCCACTCCGCCTCGGCCTGCACTTTTCCGCCCGCGGGCGCTTTTCCTCGAACCGGCATGGGCGCGGGCGGTGACGGCACAAGCTCCAGGGGCGGGGCCACCACGGCGGGCCGCTCCAGCTCCCCGCCAAGCACGAAGGTATTGATCAACTGCGTGAGTTTTTCCGCCTGGCTGCGCATGGCCGCGGCCGTAGCGGTATTGTGTCCCACCATCGCCGCGTTCTGCTGGGTCATCGTATCCATGCGGCTGACAGCCGTATTCACCTCGTGAATACCGATACTCTGCTCACGCGAGCCGGCGCTGATCTCGGCGATGACGTCATTGACCTTGGCGATGCTGTCGAAGATCTCCTGCATGGTGACGCCGGCCTGGTGCACGATGTCGGTGCCCTGCCGGGTATGCGTGATCGATGCTTCGATCAGCCCCTTGATCTCACGGGCCGCATCCGCCGAGCGTTGGGCCAGGGAGCGAACCTCCTGGGCCACCACGGCGAAGCCGCGGCCGTGCTCGCCCGCCCTGGCGGCCTCGACCGAGGCGTTGAGCGCCAGGATATTGGTCTGGAAAGCGATGCCGTCGATGAGTGAGACGATCTCGCCGATCTTGGTCGAGGAGGCGCTGATCCGCCCCATCGTCTCTTCGACCCTCTGCATCGACTCCCTGCCCTGCCGCGCCACTTCGGAGCTGCCTCGCACCAACTGGTCCGCCTGCCCGGTGTGTTCGGCATTGTTCTCCACCGTCGAGGTGATCTCCTCCATTGCCGAGGAGGTCTGCTGCAGGCTGGCCGCCGCCTGGTCGGTGCGCGAAGCCAGCTCGTCGCTGCTGCGAGAAATGCTCAACGAGGCCGAATAGACATCGTTGGCCCCGGCTCTCACTTCGCGCAGGGTGGCCTGGATGCGCGACAGGAAACCGTTGAACTGGCGGGCTAGCTCGCCGATCTCGTCCTTACTGGTGACACGCAGGCGACGAGTGAGATCCCCTCGTCCTTCCGCCACGCCCTGGGCGATCTCGTGCATGTCATTGGCGGTACGCCGAATCTGACGCACCGTCCGGCGGGTGATCCAGATGGCAAAGAAGGTAATGGCCAGGTTGATCACCGAGGCAATGGCCCAGAGCCGCACCAGGGTCTGGATCAGATCTTGCCTGGCCGCCTCTTCGATTACCGCCATGGCGGCATCCACGACCCTGGCATTGTCCTCTTCGAAACGCCGATCACGCAGCAGTTCGACAGCCGCCAGGCGAGCCGCATCCGGGTCGTCGATGGTACCGGCGACGCTCTCCACCAGCGCCGCCGCCATGTCGACGACACTCTCCACTCCCTGGTGTCGGGCTTCGAGCATCAGTTCACGCTGCTGAGCCAACTGGGCACGGTTGGAATCGATGCGCTCCAGGCCCTCGAGTACCAGCAGACAAGATGAAGAGATGATCAGCGGCACCAGCACCAGAAGCAGGATCTTGTTTTGCAGATTGAGCGCCAGCAGCCGCTTGAGGCTGGCGAACGCTTCCCCATTGGATGCGTACGTTTTCATGGAAAGGCCATTCTCGCTGTTGAGTGGGCAGAGTATTTTGTGAAAATTTTCAGGCTGTCATGAAGCCTCAGCTCAGCGAATAGTGCCAGGTCCCTACATACCAATGAGTGGCGCTACCTCACACTCCGTTGATCTACATCAAACCATTTTCTGCCGCGCTTCTTTGACCTTGCTCTTCGCCCCGCTTACCTCGCTACTCGAGGTGCCCCATTGAGCCTGTGGGAAACGAAAAACTACAAGCCGATGGCCCTGTGGCTGGCCCGAAAATGTTTCCGCTGAACAATCTGTCATAGAGACTCTTCGACAGTGAATCAAAGGGTTGAAACGAGACGGCCGACAAGCGCATCACGCCTCCGTCTCAGGACGCAATCTTTCTTTAGAAACAACAACTTTTCTTAGCATTAGGATACCCGACCTGGCTTGATATGCCGGTTGAGTGCTCCTACGTTTAACCATGCTGGCAAACGCCAGAAGCGCCGGACAGCCGGTAAATGGAAGTACGTTTTCGCTTGTTGAATCGACAAGCATGTAGAAGGAGTTCTGACATGGCACAGCGCAACCAGAATCCGGGCAATTTTGCCAACGATCCGAAGAAGGCATCTGAAGCTGGCCAGAAAGGTGGCCAGCAAAGCAGCGGCAACTTCGCCAACGACCCACAGCGCGCCTCTGAAGCCGGCCAGAAAGGCGGCCAGCACAGCGGGGGCAATTTTGCCAACGACCCGCAGCGTGCCTCCGAGGCCGGCCAGAAAGGCGGTAAGGAGAGCAGCGGCAATTTCGCCAACGATCCGCAGCGTGCCTCCGAGGCCGGTCAGAAAGGCGGTCAGCACAGCGGGGGCAATTTTGCCAATGACCCGCAAAAGGCCTCCGAGGCAGGCCGCAAGGGCGGCAAGAACCAAGACCGCTGATATACCGGTGATGGCTGCAAGCGACAGGGAAGTCGTGTAGAGCTCAGTCTGCCAAGGAAGGCAGATAGGTTTGTAGCCGGCCGGGATCGAACGAGCTGTCAGGGACCACCCTGGCAGCTCAGTCATTTTCAGCGCTCCTCATTTACCTTGTGGCTGCTTCGGCTCGGAAGAGCCAAATCCAGCGCCCGCTGTGCATCCGCCTCGCCCTGCTCGATCAGATATGTCAGGCGATCTGGCGCCCAGTCCGTCAACCAGAGCGAAGCGCTCTCACCGGGATGTGGATCACGGCGGATGCGGGTCAGGCGCAGCTCGGGGTAGCGCTCGGTCGCCTCGC
Source organism: Halomonas sp. KM-1 (assembly GCF_000246875.1). Taxonomy (NCBI): domain Bacteria; kingdom Pseudomonadati; phylum Pseudomonadota; class Gammaproteobacteria; order Oceanospirillales; family Halomonadaceae; genus Halomonas; species Halomonas sp. KM-1. The sequence goes on along the minus strand of NZ_BAEU01000110.1, from coordinate 112,468 downwards.
GGGCTTCATCGTCGCTGCGCGCCCCTAGGAATAGACGCCTGAAATGATCCAGGCCCTCACCAAGCCCTTGCGGCATGCCCGGCGTCTGCTTGAACAGTTCCACTGTAATGACATGCCACGGCTGCCCGCTCCTCGGTGACGAAAGGCGTTCGAGAGCTGGCAGCAGCAAGCCGCGATGCCAGACATCTCCATCCCAATAGGCCCGCCCCTCGTGCCGCCCGGGCTTGAACAGTAGCGGAATCGCACTGCTGGCACCGATCATGCTGGGCACGATGGGCTGCTCCTGGCTGTCGAACCAGACCGGTTCCGCCGCTTCGATATCGATGGCGCGTATCATCAGTCGAGGGCCGGCATCGCTCAACGCCGTATAGTGCTCGGCATGACGCGCCACAGTCTCGACCAGTCTGCGGTTGTCGTAGCCCGCCGTGGCAGGATAGCCACCCAGGCCGATCATAAAGCCGCCTGGCACGGCCGAGAATACCGGTGGATTGCCGAAAGTGAGCCCGGTGAGGGTGGCGCTCAGGCGCTGGCTTCTGACATCGAAGAATGGAACGAACGGCAAGGCGGGTTGGGCCACCTCACGCCAGAAGCTTGCCAAGGCTTCCACACCCGCATCCGGAGCTGCGTGGTGCGCCGCCAGCAGATACCCGTTAACCGCCCCGATCGATGCCCCCACCACGACCATGTCACGCCTTGCGCGTTCGTCCAGGCGGTTTACCAGAGTGCGATAAACGCCGAACTGGTAAGCACCCAGGGCGCCACCGCCATTGAGTACGAGCATGATTCTTTCCTGCATGTCACCTCCCTGCGACTTGCTGCATTGCGAATACCGCTCCGCAAGGGTAGACCATGCCAACGAAAAGAGAACACCACCGACCGACCAAGGTCGCATTGCCTTTGCCGACACGTTCGCCCAAGCTCGGGAAAAATAAAAAAGACCCCCCGAAGGGGGTCAGGTGGAGCACGCCAGCTCACATCGGTATATCGCCCGCTGTCATTCAGCCTTTGGCGACGTTGCTCAGAAGGCAGTTCTTGCCGACCTTCCGAAGCGTTGATCGGTTACTCAGTACTAATTAGTAACTCAGCACTGGGTTTCTTGCTTCGTTGCCCAATACAATGCGATAGCCGCGCCAACAATTACAGAACTCTTGAAAAAACAAAGACCTGCAAGAAAAACAGTACGCAGGCTTTGTGCCATACGCCGCCAGCTCACTCCCTTCTGCACCATCAATGCTCATAAAAATGGCCTGCTGACTTATTTTGATGCAATGCAAAATCAGCGTGCCTTCATATGCCAAGCACTCATCTACAGCATTTCGCGTGAAACCTTCAGCACTCGGCCGTCCACCGTGCGCTGCAACTTGTCTTCGATCTCACTGCACAGCGACTCCACTTTCTGCCGCTCGTTCCCTGTCACCACGAAAGTCCACTCGCTTGCTTCGAGCCGATCGTGCTGGCCGCTCTCGCACACTGCCACAGCCGGATTACGACCGAAGCGCTCGTGAATGCCACCCATGCGCTGGCGCTTCTCCTTGAGCGATGCGCAGCCCGGCAGGGAAACGTCGAGTGTCAGTACGGCGATGAACATGCGGCTGAGGCTCCTGTCGATGGATGGCCCGCCTGGGCCAGTAGAGCGATGCGGCTTCACCCATCCAGATGAGGCCCAGGCAGACCGCTTTCAACCGGCAGCCGTCGCGCTCAGGCGCTATCGACGTTGCCCGTCGGCAAGGTCACCTTCATGTTCATCATGACGTTCACCGCAAACGCCAGGATGCCCAAGCCAACGATCACCGAGGCCAATGCCACCACTGGCTCGAGCTGTCGCATGCCGCCCGCGTAAAAGTGCAGGCATACCAACAGCACCGGTAGACCGCCGTTGTGCAGGTAGAAGTGAAGTCGGCCGAGAAGGCTACGCGCAGCAGCCGGATACAAGTGATACATCAGACCGGCCAGGGCCAGGCTTGCCCAACCCAGCAGGTTGATGTGTGCATGCACGCTGCGAAAGACATATTGATGACTGGCGGCCATCACGATGCCGTAGATGACGCCAACCAGGAGATACACCACCGCAATTTTCAGCCACAGAAGGGCCATTTTCTTGTCTGCCATTGCACCGGTCATTGTCGTTCTCCCACGAACCCTTGCTCAGCGGGCAACGTCGGCTCGGCCATGGCCCCGATGGAGTATGTGAAACCTCCATGAGGACAGGATGGTGCAGACCGCCTGCCGTTGACGGGTTGATTTCGTTATTGTCAGGGTGGTGACAGGCTGCGCTGCCAATGCTGAAACGGCGCAACCACGTACCATGGGTACGCCATTTCTTTATGGCACCAAATCGGATACTTGGGTACTAGCTTTGATGGGCTACGTCACGAGTTCTTCGAGCCCATCGGAACATGTCGTGGATGAGCAGCCACCCTGGCGAGCCAGGCCTGCACGGCAGGATAGCCAGCGAGCGAGAAGCCACCTTCCTTGGCGACGTGGGTATAGGCATACAATGCGATGTCCGCCACGGTGAGCGTCTCCCCCACCAGGTAGGGCGAGGCGGCAAGCGTCTGCTCCATGACGTCGAGTGCCTTGTACCCACTCGCTTGCTTGCCTTCGTATTCCGCCCGGCGCTCCTCGGGCAGGCCAAGGTATTTGGCGATGAAGCGCGCTACCGCAATATAGGGCTCGTGGCTGTACTGCTCGAAGAACTGCCAGCTCAGTACGTGCGCCATGGCCAGCGGCTCATCGGGCAGATAGGCGGTACCGTGGGCTAGATAATCGAGAATGGCATTGGATTCGGCCAGATACTCGCCAGAGGGCAGCTCGAGCAGCGGAATCTTGCCGTTGCGGTTCTTGGCCAGAAACGCGGGGCTGCGAGTATCGCCAGCCAAAATATCGACATCGATCCATTCGTGCTCGATGCCCAGATGGCTCATCAGCAGTTGGATCTTGTAGCAGTTGCCGGACCGACGATCGCCGTAGACCTTGAACATTATTCTCATTCCCTCTTCTCGCTCATATTTCGACGACCAAGTCGTTCACGAACAGCGGCGGCTCGAACTCGTCGGGGTAGCCGCCTGGGTTGGCCAGTATCCGCGTGCCGCCAAGCACACGATCCACCGGCTCGTGCACGTGGCCGTGAATCCACAGCTCCATACGTCCCATCAGGCTCGGCAGATGAGAGGCAAAGGCTGGCGACAGCGCATCGCCCCGGTAGCGCGGCGGTATACACTCCGCCAAGGGAGCGTGGTGGCTGATCACTACCCGCGGCCCGTCGAAGGGCCGGGTCAGTTCCGCCTCCAGCCAGGACAGCGATTCGGCATGCAGCCGGCGACTCTCCGCCGGGCTGAAGGTCTGCCCTTCCGGCTGTTCGATGATGCTGAAATCGGGCATCATCCAGAGGGCTTTCTGCTCGGTCAGCTCAGGATCATGTTCCGGCTCACCATCGTACAGGGCGAAGTCGGTCCATAGCGTCGTGCCATGAAAGCGCACCCCATCCAGCGTCAGTGAGCGATTGTCGAGCAACTCGATGCCCAGCCGCTCGGCTTCGTACGCCATGGCCTGTCGCAACAGCGGCATGCTGGTGCCATAGAATTCATGATTGCCCGGCACGTAGAGAATGGGCAACCCGGCGAAACGCTCGGCCGCCCAGCTCAGCCCCTCGGCATGCCGGTGAATGTCACCGGCGAGAACCACCGCATCAGCCGGGACGTCCGGCAATTCGCGCCCTTCATCGAAGTGTTCCAGATGAAGGTCGGATAGCACCCTGAGTCGCATGTCCCCTCCCTTTCGAAGCGCAGGATCGTTGATCCGCCTCCTGGCGAGCGATTCAGCATAAGGCGGTAGTGCCCGGCTATGCCAGGTTTGGCTGATACGACCACTCACGGCTATGTTGAGATGGCCTGTTGCAAAAGGCGCAACGACTCAATGGAGGGAGTCTCATGAATCAGCATACCAACACGTCTACACACGACGTCGTCGATATTCTCACCCTCGACCATCGCGAGATGGAGGACCTGCTGGACCAGATCCAGCGTTCCCCCGACGCCGAGCAGCGCCGGGAGCTCACCGATACGCTGATTGCCGAAGTGATGCGTCATTCGGTTGCCGAGGAAATGTACGTCTATCCGGTGATGGAGAAGCGTATTCCCAACGGCAAAGAGGAAGCCGAGCACGACAAGGAGGAGCACGACGAGATCGTCCAGGTGATGAAACAACTGGAAGATGCCGACGCCGCCGAACCGGCCTTCATGGACCATGTGCACAAGCTGGACGAACTGCTGCGCCACCATGCCAAGGACGAGGAAGCCGACCAGTTCCCCCAACTGCGTCAGCGTCTCCCCGAAGAAGAGCGAATCGACCTGGGCAAGAAAGTGGAGAACGCCAAGCAGCTGGCGCCAACCCGCCCTCACCCCAGCGCGCCCCACTCCGAACTGTTCCACAAGACCGTGGGGGCGGGCGTGGGCATGGTCGACCGCCTGCGTGACAAGCTCAGCGGAAGAATGACCGGCTGATCATTACTTGCCGGATCCAGGTGCCTGATTCAAGGCACCTGGATGGTCCGCTCATAATTCAAGTCTGGGGGTACGCCGTAATTGCTTGCCCAATCAACGGCTAGGCGCCATAGCCGAGTCAAAGCAGTGCCTTTTTACCAAGGGTCGTAGGTGCCGAAGTTCCAGAGATGGCCTTCCAGGTCGCGGCAGCTGAAGCCCCTGCCGCCATAATCTTCGTCCTTGATCTCCATGACGATCTCGGCACCAGCCGCTTTGGCGCGGGTGTAGACGGCGTCGGCATCCGAAACGATGAGATAGGCACACTGCGTTTCGGCGCCACCGATCTCATCCGGCTGTTTCATCAGGCGCCCGAACTCACTGTCCGTGGCGGACCCCAGCATGATCATTCCGTTGCCGAACGTCAGTTGAGCATGGGCTATGGAACCATCATCGTTGGCGGCCGCGAATTGCTGCTCGAAGCCGAAGACATGGCAGAGCCATTCAATGGCCGCTGGCGCGTCTCGATAGCGTAGGCAGGGAATCACCTTGGCACGTGTGTTCTTTGTGTCGCTCATATTACTTCCCTCTTGCTCACCTCTTGCGCGACCGCGCTTGTCAATGCCGCCTACCATGAGTGGACCGGCTCCATTTCGGTGGCTGCCTTGAAGCGTAGCCCGATGCGGATCGGTTCACTGAACTTTGCGCTGCGATATACAGTGACCAGCTTGATGGAAAATACTTCCATAGCGCATGCTAGGTGTTCCGCTTCCCTGCCCCCATTCTGGAGAAACGACATGACACAGCCCCGCCTCGGCTTCATCGGCATCGGTCTGATGGGCGACCCCATGACGCGCCGCCTGCTCGATGCCGGCTACATGGTCACGGTATGGAACCGCACAGCGGAGAAGTGCACTCCACTGCGTGAGGCCGGAGCCACGGTGGCAACCTCCATCGCTGAGTTGATGGCAGGGGTGGATGTGGTGATGCTGTGTCTGGCCAACACGGCCGTGGTGGAAGAGGTAGTGTTCGGCGACGGCGGCGTGGCGGCGCATGGCCGCGCGGGACAGCGCCTGGTCGACCTCTCCAGCAGCGACCCGGCGGCAACGCGGCTCTTTGCCGAGAGATTGGAAGAAGAGTGCGGCATGCGTTGGGTGGACGCACCGGTCTCCGGCGGCGTGGCAGGTGCCGAGGCCGGCAGCCTGGCGATCATGTGCGGCGGTGCGGAAGTGGACGTCGAGGCGGTACGTCCCCTGCTGGCTCCGCTCTCGGCGCGGGTGACGCACATGGGCCCGGTGGGCGCGGGCCAGGTGACCAAGGTGTGCAACCAGATGATCGTCGGCTGTCAGGCGGCGGTAATTGCCGAGATGGTGGCCCTGGCCGAGGCCAGCGGCGTGGATGCCTCGCGCTTGACCGAGGCGCTGGCCGGCGGCTTCGCCGACTCCAGGCCGTTCCAGATTCTGACCCCGCGCATGGCGGCAAGGGAGTTCGACAACCCGGCCTGGCATCTGCGCACCCTGCTCAAGGATCTCGACATGGCCGTGGCCCAGAGCCAGCGCGCCGGCAGCGGCACACCGATGACAGGCCTGGCGGCACAGTTGATGCGCACCCACGTCGGCCACGGGCACGCCGAGCACGATCCGGCTACGCTGGTAAAAGCTTATCGACGATAAGCGCAACCAGGACATCCCATGGCGGCCCCATCCCGCGAGAAAGCCAACGTAGCCATTCTGGTCACCGGACAGACTCTGTTCATGATCGCCGCCATCACCGTGATGACGCTGAGCGGCGTGGTGGGTCATCAGCTGAGTCCCGACCCCGGGCTTGCCACGCTACCGATCGCGCTGATGATGGTGGGCACGGTGGTTTCCACGCTGCCCGCTTCGCTGTTCATGAAGAGCGTGGGCCGGCGGCTGGGCTTCATCACCGGCGCGGCTCTGGGTGGTGTAGGCGGTGGCCTGCTGAGCTTCGCGGCCATCGCGGCGGGCTCGTTCTGGCTGTTCTGCGCCGGCAATCTGCTGCTCGGGCTCTACCAGGGCTTCGCCATGTACTACCGCTTCGCCGCCGCCGATGTGGCCAGCCCCGCCTTTCGCAGTCGCGCCATCTCACTGGTGATGGCAGGCGGCGTGGTGGCCGCCTTCCTGGGGCCGTGGAATGCCAGCGCCACCCTCGGCTGGGTGGCCGGGGTGCCCTCGGGCGGCCCCTATCTGGTGATTGCCGTGCTGGCCCTGGTGGCCATCGGCCTGTTGACTCAGCTACGCGTGCCGCCAAGCGGCGAGCCAAAGCCCGGCGACATTTCCCGTCCCATGGCAGTGATCGGCAGCCAGCCGGGCTTTCTGGTCGCTGTGCTGGCCGGCGCCGTGGGCTACGCCATCATGATACTGGTCATGACCGCCACACCGCTGGCCATGCGGGCGGCAGGTTTCGAGATGAGCCAGGTCGCCTTGATCATGCAATGGCACGTGCTCGGCATGTTCGCACCCTCGTTCGTCACCGGCAGCCTCATCGCCCGCTTCGGCGTCGATCGCATCCTGCTGGCCGGTGCCGCCATGTTTGCGGCTGCCGTGCTGCTGGCCAACCTGGGCCAGACGATGGCCCATTTCTGGGTGGCCCTGGTGTCGCTCGGCATCGGCTGGAACTTCCTCTTCGTCGGCGGCAGCGCGCTGCTTTCCACCGTGCATAGCGAGGCAGAGCGGGGCAAGGTACAGGGCATCAACGACCTGATCATCTTCTCGCTGGTTGCCATCGGCTCACTGATGTCGGGCCACCTGTTCCACCGGCTGGGCTGGGAGGCGCTCAACCTGGCCATGCTGCCCTTGATCTTGCTGGTGGCGCTGTCCGTATTGGCCTGGCTGGTGGTGAGGCGACACGCCTCGCGCCCCAGCGTCGATTGAGCTCCTCTTCCCGTCTCGTTGTGAGTCATGGCGGACGCGAGCGTTTCCGTCGTTGTATTTGTCGCCTGCCCCGCCCTTCCGTACACTCGTTTGATTATCCCCTACACGATGCTACGCCGAGGCACCCATGGCTTTCGATTCGACCTCTACCTATGTGGCTACCGATGCCTTGAAGCAGGCGGTGAACGCCGCCGTGACCCTGCAACGCCCGCTGCTGATCAAAGGCGAGCCGGGAACCGGCAAGACCCTGCTGGCCGAAGAGCTGGCCCGCTCGCTTGGCACACGGCTGATCACCTGGCACATCAAGTCCACCACCAAGGCCGCCCAGGGGCTCTACGAGTACGATGCGGTGAGCCGCCTGCGCGACTCCCAGCTCGGCGTGGAGGGCGTGCAGAACGTCGAGAACTACATCAAGCCCGGCAAGCTGTGGGAGGCTTTCACCGCTGACGAGCGCGTGGTGCTGCTGATCGACGAGATCGACAAGGCCGACATCGAATTCCCCAACGATCTGCTCCAGGAGTTGGATCGAATGGAGTTCCATGTCTACGAGACCGGCGAGACCGTGCGCGCCCGTCACCGGCCGATCATCGTCATCACCTCGAACAACGAGAAGGAGCTACCCGACGCCTTCCTGCGCCGCTGCTTCTTCCATTACATCGAGTTCCCCGATCGCGAGACCATGCAGGCCATCGTCGATGTGCATTTCCCCGACATCGCGCCGAAGCTGGTGAGCCAGGCGCTGGAGGTGTTCTTCGACCTGCGCCAGGCACCGGGGCTGAAGAAGAAGCCCTCTACCTCGGAGCTGGTGGATTGGCTCAAGCTGCTGATGGCCGACGAGCTGGCCCGCGAGGCGCTCTACCACCGCGACCCGGTGAAGGCGATCCCGCCGCTGGCCGGCGCCCTGGTGAAAAACGAGCAGGATACCCAACTGCTCGAACGGCTGGCCTTCATGATGCGCCGCCAAGGCAACCAGAGGCGCTGAGCCATGTTCATCGGCCTGTTCGAAACCCTCAAACGCGCCGGCGTGCCGGTATCGCTGCGCGAACTGCTCGACCTGCATGCGGTGGTCGAGCGCGGCGTGGTATTCGCCGACATGGAAGCGTTCTACCAGGTCGCGCGCACCGTGATGGTCAAGGACGAGCGCCACTTCGACCGCTTCGATCGCGCCTTCGCGGCCTGGTTCGACGGCCTGGAAAACCTCGATGCAGCCATCGAGGCGCTGATTCCCGACGACTGGCTGCGCCGCGAGTTCGAAAAACAGCTCTCCGAGGAAGAGAAGGCGCAGATCGAATCCCTGGGCGGCCTGGAGCAGCTGATCGAGACCTTCAAGAAGCGCCTGGAAGAGCAGAAGGAGCGCCACGCCGGCGGCAACAAGTGGATCGGCACCGGCGGCACTAGCCCCTTCGGTGCCTATGGCTACAACCCCGAGGGTATTCGCATCGGCCAGCAGGGCTCACGCCACCGCCGGGCGGTGAAGGTGTGGGACGAACGCCGCTTCCGCGACTACGACGACTCCCTCGAACTCGGTACGCGCAACATCAAGATGGCGCTGCGCCGACTGCGCAAGTTCGCCCGCCAGGGCGCGGCCGAGGAGTTCGACGTCGACGCCACCATTCGCGACACCGCCCGCGACGCCGGTCTGCTCAACGTGCGCATGCGCCCGGAGCGGCACAACACGGTGAAGGTGCTGCTGTTCCTCGACGTGGGCGGCTCCATGGACGATCACATCCGCGTCTGCGAGGAGCTGTTCTCCGCCGCCCGCTCGGAGTTCAAGCATCTGGAGCACTACTACTTTCACAACTGCTTGTACGAAGGTGTCTGGCGCAACAACTACCGCCGCACCAGCGAGCGCATCCCCACCATGGACGTGTTGCATACCTACGGCCGCGACTACCAGGTGGTGATAGTCGGCGATGCCGCCATGTCGCCCTACGAGGTGACACACCCCGGCGGCAGCGTGGAGCACTTCAACGAGGAGGCCGGTGCCGTATGGCTCAAGCGCCTGGCCGACAAGTTCCCCCGTCTGGCCTGGCTCAATCCCATGCCGCCGCGAGCCTGGGAGTACACCCACTCCACCCAGTTGATCCGTCAGCTGATCGACGACCGCATGTACCCCATGACCCTGGAAGGGCTCGAAAACGCCATGCGCGATCTGGCGCGCTGATGCTTGCCCCATGCCTGGCTCACCCATATACTGTATATTCATACATGTTTTGTATGGCTGGCCACCCTGTTCGGCCAGCCCGGGCAAACGACAATGGCGAATGGACTCGCTATAGCCCTTTTTGGTTATTATGTTGAAAAATAGCCTTTAAGGGCTATTATCAGGACATCACCGACGCGTAGAGCAAGCCTATGGCGCAGCGCATTGCCGTTCTCACGGGCGACCTGGTCGACTCCCGCAAGGCCAGCGATCCCCAGCGGCTCTTTCAGGTACTCGATACCGCCATCGAGGCGATCACCGTGCGCTACGGCGGGCAGAGCGAGCGCTATCGTGGCGACGGGTTCCAGATCGCCCTGCCCGACCCGACGGTCGCCATGCCCGCGGCGGTGCTGCTGCGTGCGGCTCTGATTCGCCATTCGGAGGAGCACCAGCGCTGGGATGCGCGCATTGCCGTTGCCATCGGCCAGGATGCCTGGCAACCCGGGCAGCGGGTCACCGAAGCCAGCGGCGAGGTATTCGTGCGCTCCGGCCAGACCCTGGATACCATGAGCGAAGGCACGGCCCACCTCGCGCTCAGCCTGGTCGAGGAGCCCAACAGCGAGTGTCTGGCACTGCTGACCCGCTTTGTCGACGATCTGCTCGACGGCTGGTCGCGCTACTCCGCCGAAACCGTCTATCTCAGCCTGTGGCACGAGGAATCCCAGCAGGCGCTGGCCAAGCGGCTCGGCATCAGCCAGCCTAGCGTGCACAAGCGACTGCGGGCCGCGCGCTGGGCACTGCTCGACGACTATCTGCGCTATCTCGGCCAACGATTCAAGGACGACCCACGATGAACGCCGATCTCTCGCTGCTGCTGGGGCTTGTGCTGGTCCATCTGCTCGGTGACTTCGCCCTGCAGCCCAGCCGCTGGGTCGAGGCGCGTTACATGCACAAGGTGCGCTCCGCTCAGCTCTACCTGCACGCGGCGCTACATGGCGCCCTGGCCCTGACGGTGCTGAGTGCGGCCACACTGACTCAGGCCACTGGCGCTTCCTGGAACATGGTGCTGAGTGGCGCGGCAGCGATTGCCGTGAGCCATGCCGTGATCGACCTCGGCAAGGCCTATCTGTCACCCATGCGGCTGCGCTGGTTCATGCTCGACCAGCTGCTGCATCTGCTGGTGTTGATAGGCGTCTGGCTGAGCTGGCTGGGCCACTGGGAGCCGCTGGTGGCGTTCTGGCAGTGGCTGTTCACGCCACGGGTGCTCGGCACCGCCGTCGCCTACGTGCTCGTCACCCGCCCGCTGTCGATCGTCATCGCCCTGGTGATACAGCGCTGGAGCGCCCAGATCGATAATCCGGGCACACTCATTGCCGCCGGCGCCCGTATCGGCATGGCCGAGCGGGTGCTGGTGCTGACCCTGGTGCTGCTCGACCAGTTGACCGCCATCGGCTTCCTGCTGGCGGCCAAGTCGGTGCTGCGCTTCGGGGAGCTGCGCGGCGCCCAGGATCGAAAGCTGACCGAGTACGTGTTGATGGGCACTCTGCTCAGCGTCTCGACTGCCATGGTGCTCGGTTTGTTGATACGACTGGCGGTACAGGGGAGCTGAGCATGTCGAAGCGTTGGACAGCCATCATGAGCATCGCCCTGGCCGGCGCGTGGCTGGCCGGCTGCGCCGCACCGGAACAGCTTGAGCGGCGCAGCGGCTATGTAGTGGATCACTCCTGGGTAGCTCCTTCGCACAACAGTCGAGTGCGCCATCTGGTGATGCATTACACCGATATCGACGAAGCCGAGTCGCTGGCCGTGCTCACCGGCCCTCATGTCAGCGCCCATTACGTGCTGCCTCTGCCGCCGCGGGACCACCGCGGCCAGCCGCTAGTCTATCAACTGGTCGACGAGAACCGCCGCGCCTGGCATGCCGGCGCCAGCGCCTGGCGGGGGCGCATCAACATCAACGACACCTCCATCGGCATCGAGATCGTCAATCTCGGGCCCGACCGCCCCTATGCCGAGGTGGAACGCCTGCTGGAAGAGAACCCGGAAGCGTCGGTGGATATCCAATGGGCGCCCTATCCCGACGCCCAGATCGAGGCGCTGATCGCGCTGTCCCGGGACATCATCGAACGCCACGGCATCCACCCCGCCGACGTGGTGGCCCACTCCGACATCTCGCCCACCCGCAAGATCGACCCCGGCCCGCGCTTCCCCTGGCGCGAACTGTACGAAGCGGGTATCGGGGTGTGGCCAGAAGACGATGCAGTAGCAAGCTGGCAGGCGCGCTTCGAAGCGCAGCCGCCAGCGCTGAGCGTCTTGCAGGAGGCGCTAAGGGTATGGGGCTATCCGCTGAAAGAGACTGGCGAGCTGGACCGTGAAACCCGGGCCGTGCTGCGGGCCTTCCAGATGCGCTTCCGCCCAAGCGACTATCGCGGCACGCCGGATGCGGAAACCGCCGCCATCCTGTGGGCGCTGCTGGAGCGCTATCGTCCAGCAGCGCTGGATGGCCTCGCCCCGTCGTTACGTCATAGTCAACCGTTACGCAACAGTTAGCCGTTACGAAACAGATAGCTGTAGGCGTTCAACGCCGGCACCCCACCCAGGTGGGCGTAGAGCACGCGGGAGCCCTCGGGGAACTCGCCGTTGCGCACCATATCGATCATGCCCTGCATCGACTTGCCCTCGTAGACCGGATCGGTCAGCACGCCTTCGAGGCGCGCACAGAGACGGATCGCCTCCAGCGTGCCTTCGCTGGGCAAGCCGTATTCGGGGCCGCCGTAGCGGGCATCCAGTACCACGTCCTCATCGGCGATCCCCCCTTCCAGCTCGACCAGTTCGGCAGTGTGTCGGGCAATGCGCAGGATCTGTTCGCGGGTGCGCTCCGGCTTGGCCGAGGCGTCGATGCCGATCACCCGCCGCGCCCGGCCGTCGGCGGCGAAGCCGACCACCATGCCGGCCTGAGTGCTGCCGGTCACCGAGCAGACCACGATGTAGTCGAACTTGAAGCCAAGCTCCCGCTCCTGCTGGCGCACCTCTTCAGCGAACCCGACGAAGCCCAGGCCGCCATAGGGATGCTCGGAACAGCCGGCGGGAATCGGGAAAGGCTTGCCGCCGCGCTCGCGCACGTCCTCCAGCGCCTGCTCCCAACTGGGACGGATGCCGATGTCGAAGCCCGCCTCGTCGAGGCGCACCTCGGCGCCCATGATGCGCGACATCTCGATGTTGCCGACTCTGTCGTACACGGCGTCCGAGTAGTTGACCCAGTCTTCCTGTACCAGCACGCATTGCATGCCGAGATGGGCCGCCACGGCAGCGACCTGGCGCGTCTGGTTGGACTGGATGCCGCCGATGGAAACCAGCGTGTCACAGCCCTGTTCCAGAGCCTCGGGAATCAGGTATTCGAGCTTGCGTGTCTTGTTGCCGCCGAAAGCAAGGCCGCTGTTGCAGTCTTCACGCTTGGCGTACAGCTCGACCTTACCGCCAAGATGGTCGCTGAGGCGCTTCAGCGGGGTGATGGGTGACGGTCCGAAGGTCAATGGATATCGGGGAAAGCGCTGCAAGTTCATGGAGTTTCTCCTGCTGACGAAGCAAATGGCAATGGTCGGTCCGCTCGGCCACCGGAGCTTGACCTTTTTTCATACTACTCGTCAGAAAGAGTTGCCTGGTTGCAAAATAGGGTCGATTATTAAAACCAAAGAAGGCTTTTTCTCGCTTCTTGCGAATATAAGTCCGTATATAGACATGAGAAGGAAATAAAATTGCGCGACACGACCACTCACTCCGCTTCCGCGACTGCCGCCGAGCTGGATCGCATCGACAAGCGTATTCTCAGGCGGCTGCAGCAGGACGCCTCGATCTCCAACGTGGCGCTGGCGGCCGAGGTCAATCTCAGCCCACCCGCCTGCCTGCGGCGCGTCGAACGGCTAAAACGGGAAGGCCTGATCCGCGGCATCGTCGCGCACCTCGATCCCGAACGGCTCAATGCCGGCATGGTGGTGTTGATAGGGGTGGTGTTGGATCGCTCGACGCCGGCGTCCTTTGCCGCCTTCGAGGAGGCCGCGCAGCGCGTCACCGGCTGCATGGAGTGCCATGTCGTCACCGGCGAGTTCGACTACTTCATGCTGGTCAGAACTCGAGATAGCCAGAGCTTCAACAAGCTGCACGCCGAACAACTACTCTACTTGCCCGGGGTGCGCCAGATCCGCTCGTTCATGGGCCTGAAAGAAGTGGTTTCGACCCACCGGGTGCCGCTATAGCATCTAAGGGCACCCGGTAGATCGATGGAGGATCTTGCTCTTACAGCGTGGCCAACCGCTCCTTGTCATTCACTCCGGCCATGCGCACCAGCGCCAGGGCCTCGTCGAGGCTTTCCACCTCTTCGACCCGCAGCAGCTCGCTGTCGAGACTGACCCGCTTGCCGGTCTTCTCTGAGAGCAGCTTCTCGAGGGTCGGCACGTCCATGTTCTCATCCATGATCAGGGTATCGACGCTGGCCGTGTCGTGGGTGCCGGGAAGGTAGATGGTGCCGTTGGAGAAGTCCACGGCGTAGGCGATCACGCCAGGAACGATGAAGAACAGCAGGCCCACGCCGTTGGCGATGGCGACCACCGGGTCGATACGCCCACTCATCTGGCCTTTGCGCTCGGGGTGGAAGACGGTACCGCAGCCCACCAGGGCGGTGATGGAAACGCCAAGCACCAGGCCGGTCAGGGCACGACGGATCAGGATCCTCATGGAAGGGATGCTCCGCAGAAGTCGGGTTACCGGCGTCGAGGGCGATTGCCGCCCTGGGCGCCGCCATGGAGAATGGCGGGAGATTACCACAGTCACGACTGATACGAGCGTTTACATTTTTCACGGAGGCCCACATGAGCGAGATCGGATTACATACCTGCCAGGGCAGCGCCATCGAGCCACGGCTGGAGGAACTGGCTCATTTGCGCATCACCGTGTTCCGTGACTTTCCCTATCTCTATGACGGCAGCTTCGACTACGAGGCCGACTACCTGCGCCGTTACGCCGAGTGTCCCGACAGCCTGTTCGTACTGGCCGAGGATGGCGATGCTCTGGTGGGAGCCGCCACGGGCATGCCGCTGGCCAAGGACGTGGCGGAGTTTCGCGCCCCCTTCGAGCAGGCCGGCTTCGATGTGAACAGCGTGTTCTACTACGGCGAGTCGGTGCTGCTGCCGAGCTACCGTGGCCGCGGCATCGGCAAGGCCTTTCTTGCCAAGCGCGAGCATCACGCTGCCGAACGCGGCTTTACCACCGTCGCCTTCTGCGCCGTGGAGCGCCCTGACGACCACCCGCTGAAACCGGCAGGCTATGTGCCGTTGCACGGCTTCTGGCGCTCCCAGGGCTACGAGCGCCACCCGGAGCTCGCCACCACCTTCCACTGGAAAGACATCGGCGAGCCGACGGAGACCGACAAGCCAATGGTGTTCTGGCTGAAGTCGCTGCAGTAACCTGCACACAGACTGAGCCACCGCGAGCGAGGGGCGCCGGGGACAGGGCGCAGAGGAGGTCTTTTGCCATGGATGGCAAAAGTAGCGCCCAGGGATGGGTTTACAGCGCCTCCTCGGAGCCCTGTCGACGGATAAGCCCCGAGCAGCCATGCCAGGTTGAGCAACGCTTTTGCCGCCGTTCCCCGTTGGCCTTACAATGCCCCGAACGCCGCTCGCCGCGGCATCTCGACTCATGTCAGCCCACGCTGAAGGAAACGCCGGACCCATGCGCGCCACCCAACTGTTGATTGCCACCCTCAAGGAAACGCCTGCCGACGCCGAGGTCATCAGCCACCAGCTGATGCTGCGTGCCGGCATGATCCGCCGCCTCACCTCGGGCCTGTACACCTGGCTGCCGATCGGCCTGCGCACCCTGCGTAAGGTGGAACGCATCGTGCGCGAGGAAATGGACCGCGCCGGCGCCCAGGAAGTCTTGATGCCGGCGGTGCAGCCCGCCGAGCTGTGGCAGGAGTCGGGCCGCTGGGAGCAGTACGGCCCCGAGCTGCTGCGCCTGAAGGACCGCCATGAGCGCGACTACTGTGTCGGCCCCACCCACGAAGAGGTGATCACCGACCTGATGCGCCGCGAGCTCTCCAGCTACAAGCAGCTGCCGGCCAACTTCTATCAGATCCAGACCAAGTTCCGCGACGAGATCCGCCCTCGCTTCGGCGTGATGCGCTCGCGCGAGTTCATCATGAAGGATGCCTATTCCTTCCACTTGGACCAGGACTCCCTCAAGGAGACCTACCAGGCGATGTATGACGCCTACACGCGCATCTTCACCCGCCTGGGCCTGGATTTCCGTCCGGTGCTGGCCGACACCGGCGCCATCGGTGGCGACAACTCCCACGAGTTCCACGTACTGGCCGACTCCGGCGAGGATGACATCGCGTTCTCCACCGAATCGGACTACGCCGCCAACATCGAGAAGGCCGAGGCGCTGCCCGCACCTCTGGGCACCAACCCCGAGCGCGCCGCGCCGAGCGAAGCGCTGCGCCTGGTCGACACGCCCAACGCCAAGACCATCGCCGCCCTGGTGGAACAGCACGGCCTGCCCATCGAGAAGACCATCAAGACCCTGATGGTGCGCGCCGCCGAAGGTGGCCTGATTGCCCTGCTGGTGCGCGGCGACCACGAGCTAAACGAGATCAAGGCCGAGAACCTGCCCGAGGTGGCCGCCCCGCTGACCATGGCCACGGAAGAAGAGATTCGCGCCGTGGTGGGCGCCGGTCCCGGCTCGCTGGGTCCGGTGAAGCTGAACATGCCGATCATCGTCGACCGCAGCGTGGCCCTGATGAGCGACTTCGGCGCCGGTGCCAACATCGACGGCAAGCACTACTTCGGCATCAACTGGGAGCGCGACGTGGCGCTGCCCAAGGTGGCCGACATCCGCAACGTGGTCGAGGGCGACCCCTCACCGGACGGCAAGGGCACGCTCTCGATCAAGCGCGGCATCGAGGTCGGTCACGTGTTCCAGTTGGGCAAGAAGTACTCCGAGGCGATGAACGCCACGGTGCTCGACGACAACGGCAAGGCGGCACATACCTGGATGGGCTGCTACGGCATCGGCGTGACCCGCGTGGTGGCCGCCGCCATCGAGCAGAACCACGACGCGGCCGGCATCATCTGGCCCAATGCCATCGCTCCCTTCCAGGTGGCACTGGTACCGATGAACGCACACAAGTCGCAGCGCGTGCGCGAAGAGTCCGAGCGGCTCTACGAGGCGCTGACGGCTGCCGGTATCGACGTGCTGCTGGACGACCGCGACCTGCGTCCCGGGGTGAAGTTCGCCGACCAGGAGCTGATCGGCATACCCCACCGCCTGGTGGTCGGCGACCGCGGGCTGGACAATGGCGAGCTGGAGTACAAGGGGCGGCGTGACAGTGAAGCGACCATGGTCCCGGCCGATGGCATCGTCGAGTTCCTGCGCGAGCGGATCGGCGCCTGACCGGCGACTGGCCGCCGCGGCCCTGCTGGCCGCGGCCGGCCTTTTCGCCCCGCCACTGACGGGTGAAGAGCGGCTCAGCCCAGGTGGGAGCGAGCCAACGAACCTGGCCGACGCCCTACCCGCGGCCTTGCAGACCCCGCCTGCCCAGCGCGTGCGGGTGGAGCCCGACATTCCGCCCTCGTTGCGCCAGACTCTCGACACCCTGGTTGCCGTGCCGCCCTCGCCGGATCAGATATGGGCGGCGCGTCGCTGGATGAGCCAGATGGAACCCAAGCTCGCACGCTTCATCCCCGACGAGGCACTGCGTGGAGAAATGCTAACCCGTATCTATCACGAAGCGCGCCTGGCCGGCCTGGCACCGGAGATCGTTCTGGCCGTCATTCAGGTGGAAAGTGCCTTTCAGCCGGAAGCCGTCTCCTCAGCCGGCGCCGTCGGGCTGATGCAGATCATGCCATTCTGGATTCGCGAGCTGGGCCGCTCCGCCGACGACCTGATGGATCCATGGTTGAACCTGCGCTACGGCTGCACCATTCTTGCCCACTATCTCGCCGTGGAGCGCGGCGACCTCACCCGCGCCCTGGCCCGCTACAACGGCAGCCTGGGCCAGACCTGGTATCCCGAGCGGGTGATGCGCGCCTGGCACGACAACTGGTGGCTCGCACGCTGACCCTCGTCACTCCGAGCCGCGCCGACGCTCCCACCACAGATGAGCGGCCAGCGGTGCCAACGCCAAGGCCGGCGCCAGCAGCGTGAAGCCGACCCGGGTCTGGTAGACCGACGTGAGCATGTTCTGCTCGATGGCCACCACGCTACTGGCGATACCGATCGCCACCGCGGCCAGCAGAATGACGAACCAGGCCAGATGCGCCCGACGCAGGCCATCGATACCGAAGCGCAGAAAGCCTATGGCCAGCCGCCAGGCCGCCAGAATGCCGAGCAGCTTGATCAGCATGCCCAGATCGAACGCCAGTAGCGTGGCATGGAGATCCGGAATCGGGTAAGCCACGTAGGTGAGCGGCACCAACAGCGCCATCAACAGCGTGAGCGGCACCAGCAGTAGCACCACTTCGGCCAACAAGATCTGCTTCCTGGCTGTCAACGTCATGCGTTCTCCTCCATGAAGCGCCGGGTGACCTCGGCCAACGGCCCCGGCGCCGTGAACACCAGGGTATGGGCAACATCCGGGAGTATCTCGAGCTCACCCCGCGGCAGACGCCTCGCCAGCATCTCGGCGAATTCCTGATGGGTGATGGGATCGTGCTCGCCACGCACCACCAAGGCCGGCGCCTCGACATGGCGTACCTTCTCCTCGACGGGATCGGTGACCTGGAATATATAGGAGCGGATCATGCGCCACAGCCCCGCCTTGCCGTACTCGGGAGCCGTCACCTCCCCCAGCATCTCGGGATTGTAGGGCTCGTTCTGACGCCAGCGAACGAACTGCCAGAAGGTCGAGCGCTCGTCGGGTGGCGTAGTGGGCCCTTGCAAAATCACTCGATCCACCCGCTCGGGGTAGCGCATCGCCAGATCGACGATGACCTGACAACCGAAGGAGTTGCCGAGAAAGGAGGCACGCTCGAGGCCGATGGCATCCATCCACGCCACCAGCCAGCCCGACATCTGGGGGATATCGAGCACTTCACCGGGATTCTCGCTGTCTCCGTACCCCGGAATGTCGGGAACGTAGACGGGGAAGTCCTGCGCCAGCAGGCGTGCGGTGGGAACCATGTAACGCCCCGAGAGCCCCGAGCCGTGAATCAGCACCAGCGGCGGCGCATCGGGTGGTGCGGCTTCGGTAGCGACCAGCGCATGCAGCGAGACGCCGTGTACCGACGTTCGCCTTGCCTCGAGCGGGCCGAGGTCCATCCATTCATGGAACGGGGGAAACTCAGGTGCGAGAAGCTCATCGTCGGTGTCGCCACAGCCACCGAGCAGCAACCCCAGACTGCCGCCCCCGGCCAGCTGCAGAAAACGGCGACGATCGATATTGTCGGCGGCGCGGGCACCGCAGTGACGTTCGGGCGTTTCCCTGCCCTCATGCGGAGTCATCATCCGACGCCCCCTTTCCTTCCGTGGCGCTGAAGAATGTCAGGTCGAATGTAAAATCTGCCTAGTACCCACCCTAGCCAGCCATCTCGCGACTGTCCAATGCCGCCACTTGCCAGCCGTCGCGCCCCTTCTTCTTGACTTCGTATAGCGCCACGTCAGCGGCAGCATAACCTCTCTCGTAACCGGCATGGTCCGCCTTGAAACGTGCCGCCCCGACGCTGAACGTCACATGCGTGGCATGCGGATGCGACGGATGGGGCAAGGCAGCAGCACGCAGCGATTCGACGAGATTGCGACAGCTCGCATCCAAGGAGCGATCATCCTGGCACTCGAACAATACGGCAAATTCGTCGCCCCCCAGGCGATACAGCCGCGCCCGCTGTTCCATTGTCTGCTGGATCAATTCGACCAGACGACGCAGCAACCGATCGCCATCGGGATGGCCAAGGCTATCGTTGTACTGTTTGAAATAATCGATATCGACGAGCAGTAGCCCCATCTGCTGCCCATGCTTGGCCACGACGTCATCATGCAGGGCACTGCGGTTGCCCACGCCGGTGAGCGGATCTCGCAGGGCTCGACTCATCCACTCTAGGCTTTCTTTTGCCGATTTGGCTGCACGGCGGCGCTGCAGCTCATGCATTAGCCAGAAACCCAGGCCCAGCACGAATATCACCAGGCTCCCGGCCAGCACCTGCCCCTGGTGACGACGCGTCTCGTCGACGAACTCCGCCGTGACGGCACTGCGCCGGTCCAACTGGTGCATCTCGATTCGGGTTAGGCAATGCATCGGCGCGAGCACGCTCTGCCGCAGGTGGGTGGCCGTGACAGGCGCATCGCCCTCGAGACGCAGGAGCAACTCGTCGATGGCGTCGAGACTTGGCGGAGTGCAGTCGTACTCACGTCGATAAAGACCGATATCGAACAGACTGTAGGCAAGTTTTATCTGGAAGTGGGCCTGCTGCCGGATCTCGGCATCGTCAGGCTCCAACAGAAGCAGGTCGAGCCCCTGCTGCAGATAATCGCGGGCACGCGTGGCCAATTGCTGACCGGTGAGATTTCCCGACTGGCTGAAATAGGCATGGATCTCGGGGTAGACCCAGCGCGTCTGATACGCAATCAACAACATCAACGCCACGAAGCTCATCAGGCTGAGCCACAGCCAGCGTACATGTCGCCACCAAGGTAGCTCCGGTTCTACCATACCGCCTCGATGCTGCGGATCATCCACACCCAGTCGTTGAAATTGCGCAAATTTCCGGGATCGCGGCTGCCGTAATCACGCTCTACCAAGCGCACTGGGCCACGCTGGCGAAGGCTGATAGGTTCGTCATCCTGGTGAGTGACGAGAATCCAGTTCGGGTCGTCCCAGTCCGGCAGGGTCACATCGTAGTCGTCCCAGGCCACGAAGTGCAGCTGGGGCGGCACCCGGCCGAAGTGTTCGACGAGAAGATCGCGGAAGACCAAGCCTCGAATACTCACCTCTTCGGTCAGATAAGGCTCGAAGAAATGGAATTCGACGTCGGCCCGCTCCCGCAGCGACTCGATGGAAAGCTCGATTTCCCGTTCTCCGTCGTGCAGCAGCAGCGAATCGGGGTTGGCCTGTACGGCCGGAGACAGCAACAGCGCTCCGAGCAGCACCGCCAGGGCACGGCCGTAAACGTCGCGTCCAGACTGGAACATGATCAAGACCCCTCGTTCTTTTTCTTGCTGTTATCGATCACGCCATCGGCGTATCGTTTCGCTGGAGTCTAACACGAAAAAATGCCGGCCCAATTGGGCCGGCTACTGGGGGGAAAACTCCCCCCTCCCCTGACGACTTGCCTACAGGCTGATTCAGTGCTTGCGCTTGCGACGATGGTCGCGAATCACGAAGCCGACCCAACCTGCCATGAATGCGATCATCATCGCGACGGTTACCAGTCCGAAAATTACGGCGTCATCCCAGTACATGTCGTTTTCTCCCCGTCACTCGATGCGATGAGTTCACTCTAGCCCGTTGAAGGCAGAGGAAAACTGACCTGCATCAAATTTCGTCTCAGCCATGACGAGTGGCGCCCGACGAATTGATGCAGGTCAGTTTTTGAGGGGGATTCGCGTGGGTTCGGCTTTAGGAAAGCTTGCGGTCTTCGACTTGGGCTGGCGTAACATCGTCGGGCAGCGGGTGCCCCTTGGCCAGCTCGGCGCGATTCGCCTCGCGCACGCTCAGCACTTCCAGCGCGTAGCTCAGGGTCTGGCCAGCCAGCGGGTGGTTGGTGTCGACCAGCACCTCGTCGTCGCTGACTTCGAGCACGGTGACGATCTGCGGGCCGTCATCGCCCGGCGTCTGGAAGCGCATGCCCGGCGTCAGCTCCTGCTGAGGAAAGGCGCTGCGGCCGAATGACTGCACCAGCTCCTCATTGCGCTCACCGTAGGCGTCCTGCGGCGGCAGCGTCACGTTCAGTCTGTCGCCGGGTGCGTGGCCCTCGAGCTCGCGCTCGAGGCCCGCCATGATGTTGTCGTGGCCGTGTAGGTACTCGAGGGGCCTGGCACGTGCCCGCGAATCGTCGAGAATCTGGCCCTGCGCATCGCTCAGCACGTAGTGAAGGGTCACGACCCGCTGCGGGGCGATGTTCATGGTGAACTCCTGAGGCTCTGTGAGCGTTGATGGGTAGTGTCGGGGGAAAGACCGGCAGCCGCTTCAGTTGCCCGGGCGCAAGCTGGCCACGGGCATTTCCAACTGTTGCTGCCGGTTGAGCAGATTGAGTAGCACGATGGCCCGCTCATCGCCCTTGTGACTGGCAAAGACCGCCTGCAGATCCTTGAACGGCCCTTCGGTGATCTCCACCTTCTCGCCGGCACGGAAATAGACGTTGACGGTATTCTCCAGGCTCTGGGAGCCCTGCTCGCGCAGCATCGCGATGAGGTCGTCGTCGACCGGCAGCGGATGGTTGCCGAAATTGACGACACGCAGCACGCCACGAGTCGAGCGAATCGGTCGCCAGTTACTGGCAATTCGATCGAGGCGAATGAAAAGGTAATGAGGGAACAACGGCTCATCCAGCCACACCAGCTTGCCCCCGCGTTTCTTCTGCACCTGCAGAATGGGATGAAACAGTTCATAGCCCTGATTGGCCAGATGCTGTGCGGCACGGAAGGATTCTCCGCCCTTGCACTGAACGACGTACCACCGAGGCAAGTTATCGTCCGTGTCATCGATCGGCTGACGTTCGCTATGGCTCATGAAGGCCTCCTGATCGGAATTACCTGCTGGCATCGATGCCGGTGCTCTGCAACAATCGAGCGGCCGGACGATGGGTCCTCCTGGACCGTCCACCTCCGCTGAACGGCGGGTCATTCTAACATCGTTACGAGCCCCGGGCCGCCCCCTGGCCATCGTTACATCGAGGAGTTTCGCCACGCATGACAATCCCTACCGCTCAGCGCAGTTGGGGAGCCGCCCTGGCCATCTACCTGCGCGCGCCCGTGATCACCATGCTGTTCCTGGGTTTCTCGGCCGGGCTGCCGTTCCTGCTGGTCTTTTCCACCCTTTCCGCATGGCTGCGCAGCGATGGCATCCAGGTGGCCGCCATCGGCTTCTTCTCCTGGATCGGCATGCTCTATTCGATCAAGTTCTTCTGGGCCCCCATCGTCGACCGCCTGGCACTGCCTGTGCTGACCCGAACCTTCGGCCAGCGCCGCGGCTGGATGCTGCTGGCTCAGGCCATGATCGCCGGTGGGCTCATCGGCCTGTCGAGCCTCGACCCACAGCAGAACCTGGCCCTGGTGGCCGCCTTCGCCCTGCTGGTCGCCTTCGGCTCGGCGACCCAGGACATCGCCATCGACGCCTTTCGCATCGAGTCGGCGCCGGATGACATCCAGGCGGCCATGGCCTCCACCTATATCATCGGCTATCGCGGCGGCCTGCTGGCCGCCGGCGCCGGCGCCCTCTACGTCGCCTCGTGGCTCTCCTGGCAGGCAGCCTACCTGGCCATGGCCCTGCTGGTCGGCGTGGGGGTGATCACGGTGCTGCTGCGCCCGGAGCCCAAGCGGCTGTCGCTCACCACTCAGCTGATCCACGAACCCAAGGTTCGGGCTTTCATCCGGGCCAGCCGCGGCAAACCGCGAGCGCTGCGCCGCCTGGGCGCGTGGCTGATCGGCGCGGTGATATGCCCGTTCACCGATTTCATTTCCCGTCATCGCCTCAAGGCGCTGTGGCTGCTGGTGTTCGTGGCCGTGTTCCGCATCAGCGACCTGGCCATGGCATCGATGGCGAATCCGCTCTATATCGACCTGGGCTTCTCCCTGGCGACCATCGCCAACGTGACCAACGTGTTCGGCATTGCCATGAGCATCAGCGGCGGCATTCTCGGCGGACTGCTGGTAGCGCGCTACGGCATCGGGCCGATCCTGGTGCTGGGCGCGGCGGCGGCCACCCTGACCAACCTGCTGTTCGCCGCCTTGGCGCTGGCCGGCCAGAGCCTGCCGATGCTGGTGATGGCCATCGTCGGCGACAACCTGGCCAATGGCCTGGCCAGTGCGGTGTTCATCGCCTTCCTGTCGAGTCTGACCTCACGTGCCTACACCGCGACCCAATACGCACTGTTCTCTTCGCTGATGACGCTGCCGGGCAAGTTCCTGAGCGGCTTCGGCGGGCTGGTAGTGGCGGCAGAGGGCTACGCCACCTTTTTCGTCATTGCCACCGCGCTGGGATTGCCCGCCATTGCCTTGGCGATCTGGATCAGCCGCGACAAGGATCTGGTACCGCCGCCGACGCCACGGGCCGCCTGACGGGAGTATCAATCGTCAATCTGACTCTGCAGCCAGTCCAGCGCCCCCGTCGTGGCACGCCACTGGTCGCGCATCAACGTGCGGTACTGCCACGCCTCGGCGCGGGTGCCGGGCTCGGCGACGTTGTCCGGGCCCAGTTGCACCGGGCGGGTCTGCTCGGCACACAGCATCGGCAGCGCGTGGGGATTGTGGCGACGCACGTCGCGCAGCGCCTCGTTGGCCTCGTCGATACGCTGCAGTCGGAACAGGGCCAGAGCTCGCCCCATGAGAAGGCCCAGCACCGGCGTATCGTCGCGCTGGGTCTCGGTCACGCTCAGCGCCTCACGGTCGCGCCCTTCCCGCAGCAGTTGATCCAGCACCAGTTCCTGCAAGCCCAGACTGTCCTGGTCGTCGAGCGTCAATAGCCGCTCGGCCAGCCGCCGGGAACGCTCGCGAGCCCCCCGCTCCATGCCAACCACCAGCGCCAGCCCAGTGCGCAGCAGCACGGCGTTGTCGGCGCTGTCCCAAAGAAACGGCCCCTCGCCCTCGCCGCGAATGCGCTCGAGCCAACGCTCGAGACGGTCGGAGAGCGGTTCGAACAGGCTGGGCGACATCCACGGCAGACTGCCGAAGCGACTGGTCAGGGCCAGGGTGAGCGACTGCACCACCCGCGGCGAATCGAGCCACTCCGGATGCGCGCAAAGTTCACGCAGCCAGTCGCCGGCCTGCAGCCAAGGGTCACCCTTGAGTCCCAGGGCACTGTCGTCGTCCACGTCGACCTGGAAGTGCTTCTGCCAGGCAGCGAATAGGGTGTCTTCACGGGCGCTGCTACGATATTCCAGTTCGCCGTTCTCGGTCTCGCCAATGTTCAGCCCAGGGGCCGGCGGCAGCTCCGCCAGCAGTGCCTGCAGCGAAGCCAGCGGCTCCGCCAGGTCCTCTTCGGCGTTGAGCAACTGATCGGCGAGGGTGGCGCCCGGATTCTCCGCCAGATCGGCCAGGAACTGCAGCTGCTCGGGCTCGAGGTCGCCCTTGCGGGCCAGACGCCGGAACCAGAAGCGGGCCCGCTCGGCGGCTTCCTGCTCGTGCCCTTCGTGCAGCAGCAGCATGGCTTCGATGTAGGCCAGGGTCGGCGAGTCGGGCAGCGCCTGCTGGGCGCGCACGAAGGCGGCGCGGGCGCTGTCCAAATCGTCGCTGTCGAGGTGCATGAGGCACAGGCGCTCCAGCGCCACCCCGCGCAGGAACAGCGGGCCGCGGTCGAGCACCTCATCGAGCAGCTCGGCCCGCTTGCGAGTGAAGCCGCGCTCCTGGTAGAGGTCGATCAGCAGCTCGAAGGCCGGCTCGGCCTGAGCCGGAAGGCGCGACCAGTCGGCGCGCTGGAACAGCGATTCGAGGATCTGCTGGGCGCGACCGCGCTGGCCGGTTTCGGCGGCGATCAGGCCTGCTTCCAGCAGGGCCTGAGCGGGCGCGTGGCCGCTCTCCAGGGCCGCCTTGAGGGTGGGCCCCTTCCAGTCGCGCAGCGAGAGCATCCACATCAGGTGGTCCGGCACTTCGGCCGGCATCGCGACGGCTCCGCAGCAGTGCTTGGTCTTGCGCCCGGAGTCGCACCAGCAGGGTTCGTTGCGGCCCGGACGTGCCAGCGGCTCACAGGTGAAGCCGGCGCGCTCCAGCGGGGTCTGGCTCCACAGGATGGGCGCCATTGCCTGGGCCATGGCCAGATCGCCGCCCATCAGTTCGGCGCCTTCCTCGCGCGCCCAAGCCATGAACGCCGGATAGCGCTCTTCCTCTCGGATGACTGCCAAGGCACCCGAGGCAAAACCCAGCAGCTGCTCCACCCATACTGCCAGCATTCACTCTCTCCGCCAGTTCGAAAATGGCGCATATAGTAACAGGGAAGCGTGACTCGGTGTTGTGCGCAAGGAGCGTTCGCACCCGTCCCGGGTTCCGCCCTCGGAACTCAACGGCGCGCCCATTCCAACAGCGGCCGGGTACGGGCGTGCATGTCCAGGCGGGCCCCCAGGCGTACCAGGTTCCAGTAGTGCCCGTTCAAAGTGCGCGAGAGCAGCAGCACGTCGGCAGGCGGCTGCAGGCGGTCCATGGCCGCCCACACCTTGGGCGTGAGATCGCGCAAGCGGCGATGCACCCTGACGTCCGAGAAGTCCTGAGGGCCAGGCTCGAACAGCGGCGCCACGGCCTCGGCCGATTCACGATACAGCGCCAGCGGCGCTCCCTGCCCCTGGCGTCCGCCCAGTCGGCGCAGGGCATCGTCCATCGCCATGGGGTCGCCGGCCAGGGTGGCATCGAGCAGCTGCATCATGGCGCGGAGATGGGCTTCAGGTACCGGGATCACCGCCCCCAGATCGTAGATCACCAGCCGGCCATCGTCGGCCACGGCAAAGTTGCCGGCATGCGGGTCGGCATGCAGTTCGCCGTGGGTAAATAGCTCTTCGGTGAGCCAATCGGCAAGCGTTGCGGCAACGCGCTGGCAGGTCGCATCGTCGGCCTGCTCCAGCTCGCGCAGCGGCGTGCCGGCCACGTAGCGCATGGCCAGTACCCGCGGTCCGGAAAGCTCGGGCAACGGCTCGGGGATGAGCAATCCCTCGAGATGAGAGTAGCGCTGGCGATAGCGTGCCAGCGCGTTGGCCTCGGCATGGTAGTCGAGCTCGCCGCGCAGGCTGGCGGCAAGCTCCTCGAACAGCGCATCCAGACGCACCTGGGGCACCTTCAGCCAGCGCCCCAGCCGCATGATGCGTCGCAGTTGGGCCAGATCGCCTTCCAGAATCTCGGCCAGGCCCGGGTACTGCACCTTGAGCACCAGGGTTTCGCCGGCATGGGTGACCGCGCGATGCACCTGCCCCATCGAAGCGCTGGCAAAAGGCCGTGTCTCGACCTCGCGGAAGTGACGCTCCAGGTCGCCGTACTGCGCCTCCAGGGTGCGGCGAATGCCCTCCCAGGGCATCGGTTCGGCCTGGCGCTGCAGGCGGGCCAGCTCCTCGGCGAGATCGGGCGGCAGCAGGTCGTCCCACTGGGCCACGATCTGGGCCAGTTTCATGGCCGGCCCCTTGAGCTCGGAGAGGCCGTCGAACAGCGCCTCGCCCAAGGCGCGCCAATCGGCTTCGCCACCGAAGCGACTGCGCAGAAACGCCCCGCCGGTACGCGCACCGAGACCGAAAAGCCGTCTCGTCCTTCCTCGCTCACGCATGTGGATGCTCTCCTGGCCTTTGCTGCCGAACCACGATACAGGAACTGTACAGCTTTTTGGCGCACGACATCTGGTCTTACCGACGGGTTACTGTAAGAATATCCATAAACGAACTCCCAAGTCCGAGTCTTTCATGCGCCTGATCATTGCCGAGAAACCCAGCCTCGCCCGAGCCATCGCCGACGCCCTACCGGGCGACACGAAGCGTGAGGACGGCGCCCTGCGCGGCAACGATACCGTCGTCACCTGGTGCCTGGGCCACCTGCTGGAGCAGGCACCGCCCGATGCCTACGATAGCGCCTACAAGCAGTGGCGGCTGGACCATTTGCCGATCCTGCCGACCCGATGGCAACTGGCGCCACGTCCCAAGGCCAGAGGCCAGCTCGCCGTGATTCGCAAGCTGCTCAAGCAGGCCCGCGTGGTAGTGCATGCCGGCGATCCGGACCGCGAAGGCCAGCTGCTGGTGCAGGAAGTGATCGAATATCTGGGCTGGAAGGGGCCGGTGGCGCGTCTGCTGGTCAACGACCTCAACCGGCCTGCGGTACAGCGCGCCTTGTCCCGTCTGGAGGACAACGCCCGATATCAGCCGCTCTATCGCGCCGCCGAGTCGCGCTCTCGGGCCGACTGGCTGTACGGCATCAACCTGACCCGCGCCTGGACCCTGACCGGCCGTCAGGCCGGCCACGACGGGGTGCTCTCGGTGGGCCGTGTGCAGACCCCGGTGCTTGGCCTGGTGGTGCGCCGCGACGCCGAGATCCGCGACTTCAGGCCCTATCCCTTCCACGTGCTGTGGGCCGATCTGGCAGTCGCCAACGGCAGCCTGCGCGCCTGGTGGCAGCCCGGCGAGCAGCACCGCCTTGACGAGCAGGGCCGCCTGCTCGAGCGCGCCCCGGCCGAGGTGCTGGCGGCACGTCTGCCAGGCGCCGAGGGGCGTCTGACGTCGCTAGAGAGCCGCCAGAAACGCCAGGCCGCTCCGCTGCCCTATTCGCTTTCTGCGCTGCAGGTGGACGCCGCACGGCGTTTCGGCCTCTCCGCCCAGATGGTGCTGGATATCTGCCAGCGGCTCTACGAACGCCACAAGCTGATCACCTACCCACGTTCGGACTGTCGCTACCTGCCCGAGGAGCATCTGGTCCAGGCTCGCGCCACGCTGAGCGGCGCCTGCAGCCAGGACGAGACGCTACGCGGCTGGCTCGCCGGCGCCGATTTCGCGCTGCGCTCCAAGGCCTGGGACGACAGGAAGGTCGGCGCCCACCACGCCTTGGCGCCCACCGGCAAACCGGCCGAACTTGCACGCCTAGAGCGTGCCGAAGCCGATGTGTTCCGACTGATCGCCCGCAACGTGTTGGCCCAGTTCTACCCGCCGCTGATCGCTCGTGAGGTGAAGGCGGAATTTACCATTATGGGCGAGTGCTTCCGCGCCAGCGGACAGGAACTGCTGCAGCCGGGCTGGAAGCCACTCTTCACCACCCGCGACGAGGCTCCACCGCTGCCACCTCTCAGTGAGGGGGAAGGCTGTCGGGTGACGGCAAGCGCCGTGGAAGATCGCGAGACGCGCCCGCCAGAACCCTTCACCGATGCCAGTCTGATCAAGGCGATGATGAACATTGCCCGCTACGTCGACGACCCCCAGGTCAAGCGCACCCTGCGTGAGCACGACGGCCTGGGCACCGAAGCGACCCGCGCCGGCATCATCGAGACGCTGATCGAGCGCGGCTATCTGGTACGCCAGAACAAGGCGCTGCGCGCCACTCGCCTGGGCAGCGGTCTGATCGCCTCGCTGCCCGATGCCGCGACCCGTCCCGAGCGCACGGCGCTATGGGAGCAGCGCCTGACGGCGATTGCCGAACGCGACGACGACCCGGCCCCCTTTCTCAGCGCTCTCGTCGACGACCTGCGCGGCCTGCTGAGCAAGGCCGACTCGCAGCGACTGCGCCAGGCCATGGCCGCGGCCCAGGGCGAGGTAGCGACCGGCTCGCGTAGCCCCCGGCGCAAAGCGTCCGGCAAGCCGCGGCGTAGCCGAGCGGCGTCGACACGAGGGCAACGCAAGCCACGCACCAAGGCCTAGCCGTGCCTGACACGTCGGGCTGGCGTGATTCGGCAAGCCATCGGTATGCTGCCGTATTCCATCAACGAGGCACACCATGAACGAGCAGACTCACCTGGTCGTTGGCCCCGGCGCCCTGGGCCGGCTCGTGGCCCTGCACCTGGCGGGTGTGGCACCGGTCAAGGTGGCCGGACGGCGGGGCCTGCCCACCACGCAGACCCTCGTCACGCCGGAAGGCATCCGGCGCACCGTGCCCCTGGACATGACCACCCTGGCAGAGCTGCCGCCGCTGGCACCGGCATTTCTGCACCTGACCACTAAGGCCTACGACGCTCATGCGGCCTACGAGAGCGCCATGGCCCGGCTCACCGGCAGCCCGATTCTTGTGCTGTGGCAGAACGGCTATCAGGTCCAGCCCGAACTTCAGCGCCGCCACCCGGGGCCCGTGCTGTGCGCCTCCACCACAGAGGGTGCCTGGCTCTCGGGCGACGAGGGCGTGACCCATGCCGGACGCGGCATCACCTACCTCGGCGATCTGATCGGCCGCCATGCCGAATGCTGCCGTCAGCTCGCCGCTACGCTGAATCGCGCGGGCCTGGTCGCCGAGGCGGTGTCGGACATCGAGAGGCGGCTATGGCACAAGCTGGCGATAAACGCAGCGATCAACCCCCTGGTGGCACGCTACCGTATCCGTAACGGTCAGCTGCGCGACCGGCCGTTTCGCCCCATGGTGGAACGTATCGTCGGCGAAGTGGCCGCAATCATGGCGAAAGTGGGTATATCTCCACCCCCGGCTGGCTGGCACGCACTGGTGTGGCAGGTGATCGAGGGCACCGCCGACAATCGCGCCTCGATGCTGCAGGACGTGCTCGCAGGTAGACCGACCGAACGCGACGCCATACTCGGACCTCTGCTCGCTGCCGCCCACGAACATGGCCTCGATACGCCTTGTCTCAAGGAGCTTTACGACTACCTGGCGAGCGTCTCGGTTACGCTTCGTTGAAGCCCAGTCTGGCGATACTCTGGCCATACTGCTAGGCTTTTGTGGGGATCCTCAAAGGCATGCGCATAATTTTGCGACCAAGCCTGAGGCATCACTACTGATTCATCGCACAGGGAAATGGATCTGAAAACATGAAGGCGTGTTTCAGAGGTGCCGTGGCCATGGCCGCCTGCCTGACGCTGTTGCCGCTGTCGGCCATGGCGGACGACGGCATGTCCGTCGCGGATGAGCCCCTGGCATACTCCCACGCTTCCCTCGACCTGCTAGCCGCCCTGGCGCACTCTCCTTTGAACACTCCCGCCTATGCCGGCAAGAACAGCGACCTGATGTATCTCGACAACGGTCTGGTGCTGGAGGGCAGCGACCTGCAGACGCCGGATGGCTACACTTCGGGCTTTCGGGTGACAGCAGGCTTCTCGCCGGTCAACCTACCGCGGCTCGACCTGGGGGCCGAGTTCACCTACCGCGAAAGTGACGAGGTGCCGACCCGCCACGCTGACCAGGCGCTGCTGGTGAATACCACGACCTTGGGCGGCAGCCTGGTAGCGGGCGTGCGGCTGGGCCAACTGGGCCTCTATGCCAAGTCGGGCTTTGCCGAATGGGAGGGCGACCCGGTGACCCAGAGCGAGTCGCTCTACATGGCGACCGCCGGCACCGCCAGGATTCAGGGCTTCGGCGCCCGGCTGCAGCACAACCGCCTGGTGAGCCGGCTCGAATTCGAGGAGATCGACGCCCCAAGCATGGCGCACCTGAACCTCATTACCGCCTCGCTGCACTACGCCTTCTAACCTCCATACGCCTTCCGAGCGCACATGCCTCTGCCTCCTCAGGCTAGCTCTTTGCCTGAGTGTCGCCCCTCGTGCTTATTACCTGCGCTTCTTTCATGCGTGTCCTATATTCAAGCAGCGTCCGCATGGGACCATGCGACGCTACCCCGAACCCATGATCCTGGAGCACGACGATGAGTCTCAGAATCGGCGACACCGCGCCCGACTTCACGGCGCAAACCACCCAGGGCACCTTGAAATTCCATGAATGGATCGGCGACAGCTGGTGCATTCTGTTCTCGCATCCCAAGGACTTCACCCCGGTCTGTACTACCGAGCTGGGCTTCATGGCCAAGCTCAAGCCCGAGTTCGACAAGCGCAACACCAAGATCATCGGCCTCTCGGTGGATCCGGTCGACAATCATGCCGCTTGGGCCAAGGATATCGAGGAAACCCAGGGCACCGCGCCCAATTACCCGATGATCGGCGACGACAAGCTTGAAGTGGCCAAGCTCTACGACATGCTCCCCGCCGAGGAGCCGGGCAGCGCCGAAGGCCGCACGCCGGCCGACAACGCCACGGTGCGTGCGGTATTCATCATCGGGCCGGACAAGAAGATCAAGGCGATGCTGATCTACCCGATGACCTCAGGCCGCGACTTCAACGAAGTGATGCGCCTGCTCGACTCGGTACAGCTCAATGCCAAGCACACCGTGGCCACACCGGTGAACTGGCGTCCCGGCGACGACGTGATCATCCCACCCTCGGTTAGCGACGAGGAGGCCAGGAAGAAGTACCCCGAGGGCTTCACCACCATCAAGCCCTACCTTCGCACCGTCAAGCAGCCCCGCTGAACCTCTCTTGCGCTAACCGCATAGCACGATCGCCCCGGTTTTGCCGGGGCGATCGTCATGAAGCCGCTTTCGACAAAGCATGGCCTCGACAAAGCATGGCCAAACGCAGTGACTTTAGCCCGTGTTGCGCAGGCCCGCGGCAATCCCCGCCATGGTGACCATCAGGGCGCGGGAGAGCTCACCGCTGATGGCACCATCGGCATCGCGGTTACGCTGTAGCAGCTCCGCCTGAAGGCCGTGCAGCGGATCGATGTAGGGATTGCGTACCTCGATGGCCTGTCGGATCAGCGGCGTCTGCTCCAGCAGCTGCGGCTGGTCGAGAATGCTCAGCAGCACCGACTGCAGCCGGGTGAAGCGCTCCCGCAACTGGGCGCCCAGCTCCTTGAGTGCAGGCTCGTCGACCAGACGCTGCTCGTAGTAGGAGGCGATGCCCACGTCCGCCTTGGCCAGCAGCATCTCGAGCATGTCGAGATAGGTGCCGAAGAAGGGCCAGCGATCGCGCATCTCGCGCAGCACCTCGAGCCCGCCCTCCTCTTCCAGGCGGGTGCCGAAGGCCTCCCCGCTGCCCAGCCAGGCCGGCAGCATCAGGCGGATCTGGGTCCAGGCGAAGATCCACGGAATGGCCCGCAGCGTCTCGACGCCGCCATCCTGACGGCGCTTGGTCGGGCGTGACCCGAGCGGCAAGTGTCCCAGCACACCCTCCGGCGTCACCGCGCGGAAATACGGCACGAAGTCGGGGTCCTCGCGCACCACACCGACATAGGCCCGGTGGGCGAGTCCGGCCAGACGATCCATCTCCTCGCGCCAGTGGGCCTCCGGCGCCGGCGGCGGCAGCAGCGTCGCCTCGAGCACCGCACAGGCGTAGATCTCCATGGAGCGCAGGGCGATGTCGGGCTGGCCGAACTTGAAGCGAATCATCTCGCCCTGCTCGGTGACCCGCAGGCTGCCGTTCACCGAACCCGGCGGCTGCGACAGGATGGCCGCATAGGCCGGACCGCCGCCGCGGCCGACGGCGCCGCCGCGACCGTGGAACAGGGTCAGCGCCACACCATGGCTGCGGCATACCTCCACCAGGCGCTCCTGGGCGCGATACTGCGCCCAGGCCGCCGCCAGCTGGCCGGCGTCCTTGGCCGAATCGGAGTAGCCGATCATCACTTCCTGACGGTCGCCGACCAGCGCACGGTAACCCGGCAGCGCCAGCAGGCGGTCGACCACGTCGCCGGAGCGGTTGAGGTCATCCAGGGTCTCGAACAGCGGCGCGATGGGCAGCGAGACGACGCCCCCCACCTCTTTCATCAGCAGCGCGACCGTGAGCACGTCGGAGGGCTGGCCGGCCATGGAGATGATGTAGGTACCGAGCGCTTCTGACTGCTCGTTGGCGATGACCAGGAAGGTGTCGAGCACCTCGCGGGTCTCCGGCGAGCACTCCCAGCGGCGCGGAATCAAGGGGCGCCGCGACTCCAGCTCGGCGAGCAGGAAGGCCTGGCGCTGCTCCTCGCTCCACTCGCGGTAGTGGCCGAGGCCGAGGGTCTGGGTCAGCTCCTCCATGACCATGGCGTGCCGGCTCGCCTCCTGACGAATGTCGAGCTTGGTCAGGGTCACGCCGAACACCGCCACCCGGCGCAGAGTATCGAGCAGCGCGCCGTTGGCGATGGTGTCGAGTCCCACGTCGCAGAGCGAGCGGTAGCAGGTGAGCAGCGGCGCATAGAGCTGGTCGCTGCTCTCGATGATCGCTCCGCCCTCGTAGCTGCGCCCGTCGAGCTGCGCCTTGGCCCAGTCGCGGGTGGCCTCGACCCGCTGCACCAGACGCTTGAGTAGCTCGCGGTAGGGCTCGGCCACGTTGCCCACCTCGGCCCGCAGCGCGCTGTTGCACTTCCACATGGACAGCTCGGCCTTGAGCTGTTCGAGGTCACGCAAGTAGAGATCCGCCGCCATCCAGCGCCCCAGCAACAGCACCTCACGGGTTACCTTGGAGGTCACGTTGGGGTTGCCATCTCGGTCTCCACCCATCCATGAAGCGAACACGATTGGTGCGGCATCCAGCGGCAGGCGTTCACCAGCGGATTCCAACAGCAGGCTGTCGAGATCGCGATGGAACGCCGGCACCGCCTGCCACAGCGAGTTCTCGATAACCGCGAACCCCCACTTCGCCTCGTCCACCGGCGTGGGTCGCTCGTGGCGGATCTCGTCGGTATGCCAGGCCTGGCTGATCAGCTCCTCGAGGCGCCCGCGGGCGCGGCTGGCACGCTCGGGGTAGTCGAGCGACGACTCGATGACGGTGAGACACTCGTCGATGGCATCGTACTTCTGGATCAGGGTACGACGAATGACCTCGGTGGGATGGGCGGTGAGCACCAGTTCGACGCGCATGCTGGCCAGGCTCTCGACCAGCTTACGCGGCGTGTGGCCGGCGCCGCGGGCCCGCTGCAGCAGCTCGGAGAGCACTGGCTGAGAACCCGGCTTGTAGTCCTCCACGCGGCGAAAACGTGCCCGATAGTGCTGCTCGGCGATGTTGGCCAGATTGAGGAACTGGTTGAAGGCGCGGGTCACCGGTAGCAGGTCGCGGTCCGGCAGCTTGCGCAGGTACTCGATGAGCTCGCGGCTGCTCTGCACGTCTCCCTGTCGGCCGCTCTTGGCCAGGCCGCGGATGGTCTCGATGCGGTCGACGAAGCCCTTGCCCAGGTCGTCGGCGATGGTGCGGCCCAGGCTGTCACCGAGGATGCGTACGTTGTCGCGTAGGGATTCGTGCAGATCGCCGCTCATGGTCGATCTCCTCCTGAAGACGGTTCTGGTGATTCGGCAGATATCGGGGAAACGCTGCTCTCGAGCCGCTTGGCCTCCTGCCAATGCCGCTCCATGGTGTCCAGGTCGACGTCGCGGGTGGTCATGCCGCGCTCGGCCAGGGCACGCTCCACGTGACGGAAGCGGCGTTCGAACTTGGCATTGGTGTCGCGCAGGCACTGCTCGGGATCGGCCTTCAAGGTGCGCGCCAGGTTGGTCACGGCAAACAGCAGATCGCCTACTTCCTCCGCCGCATGACGATGATCGCCCTCGGCCAGGGCCTGCTCGACCTCGCCGAGCTCCTCGCGGATCTTGGCGATCACACCCGTGGCGTCGGGCCAGTCGAAGCCGACCCGAGCTGCGCGCTTGGAGAGTTTGACGGCACGCGACAGCGCCGGCAGCGTACGCGGCACGTCGTCGAGCACCGACACGTCGGCCTCGGCACGCTCGACGCGCTCCTTCGCCTTGAGCGACTCCCAGCGACTGTTGACGCTCTCAAGTTCAGCCTGGCGCGTCTCGACCTGTTCGGCGCTGACACCGGGCGGCCGTCGCGAGGCCAGGGTGCCGTCGGGAAACACATGCGGATGGCGGCGCACCATCTTCGCCGTCAGGGTATGCACCACGTCGTGAAAATCGAAGCGCTCTTCTTCACTGGCGAACTGGCTGTAATACACCACCTGGAACAGCAGGTCGCCGAGCTCGCCGGGCAGCTCGCCCCAGGCTCGGCGCTCGATGGCATCGGCCACCTCATAGGCCTCTTCCAGAGTATGCGGCACGATGCTGTCCCAGTCCTGCTTGAGATCCCACGGGCAGCCCTGCGCCGGGTCGCGCAGCACCGCCATCAGCGTCAGCAGGTCGTCGATGCCATGGCGGGTCTCGCTCATGAACCACTCCCCTTGCGTTTCATCCCCTTGGCCCCAGTGCGCAAACGCTGCACCTCGATCACATTGGAAAGCTGCTGGATGCGCGAGAAGAGCCGCCCCAGGGTCTCCAAACCGTCGACTTCCACGGTGATGCGCATGCGGGCGATGCCATCGCTGGTGTCGGTCAGGGTGTTGACCGACAGCACGTTGACCTTCTCATTGCTGAGGATGCCGGTCACGTCGCGCAGCAGGCCGGAGCGGTCCCAGGCCTGGATTTCGATGTCCACCGGATACTGGGTGCGGGCGCGCTGGCCCCACTCCACCTCGATGACCCGCTGGGGCTCGTCGATGCGCAGCTGCAGGATGTTGGGGCAGTCCTGGCGATGCACAGTGACGCCGCGCCCCTGGGTGATGAAGCCGACGATCGGCTCGCCGGGTACCGGGTGGCAGCAGTTGGCCATGCTGGTCTTGAGGTTGCCCACGCCCAGCACGGTGATGTCACTGCTGCCGCCCTTGGACTGATCGCGCTTGGGCTTGGCCAGCAGACGGTCGAGCTGCTCCTGATCGTCGGTCTCGCCGAACAGCTGCTGGGCCTGATGCAGCACCTGGCCGATGCGCAGATCGCCCGCGCCCAGGGCGGCATACATGTCCTCGGGCGAGGCGTAATTGACCTTGTTGGCCAGGGTCTCGAGATCCATGTCCTCCACGTCGAGGCGGCGCATCTCGCGCTCGAACAGCGCCTTGCCCTCTTCCACGTTCTGCTCGCGGGCCTGATGCTTGAACCACGACTGGATCTTGGCCCGCGCCCGCGAGGTGCGCACATAGCCGAGGCTGGGGTTGAGCCAGTCGCGGCTGGGCCCGCCCTTGCTGGCGGTGAGGATCTCGACCTGCTGACCGGTCTTGAGCTTGTAGGTGAGCGGCACGATGCGGCCGTCGATCTTGGCCCCGCGGCAGCGGTGGCCGACCTCGGTATGCACCCGGTAGGCGAAGTCGATGGGCGTGGCGACGCGCGGCAGGTCGATGACGTGGCCGTCCGGGGTGAAGACGTAGATGCGATCCGGCGCCACGTCGCTGGAGAGCCCTTCGCGCAGGTCGCCGAAGTCGCCCACCTCGTCCTGCCACTCGAGCACTTGGCGCAGCCAGGCAATCTTCTCCTCGTAACTGGAGCTCTTGCCGCCGGTGTCGTGGCCTTTGTAGCGCCAGTGGGCGCAGACGCCCAGCTCCGCCTCGTCGTGCATGGCGAAGGTGCGGATCTGGATCTCCAGCACCTTGTTCTCGGGCCCCAGCACGGCGGTGTGCAGCGATTGGTAGCCGTTCTTCTTGGGGTTGGCGATGTAGTCGTCGAACTCGTTGGGCACGTGGTGCCAGCGCGAGTGTACCAACCCCAGCACGGTGTAGCAGTCGGTCACCTCCGGCACCAGGATGCGAACGGCCCGTACGTCGTTGACCTGGGAGAAGTCGATGCGCTTGCGCTTCATCTTGCGCCAGATCGAGTAGATATGCTTGGCGCGGCCGTTGACCTCGTACTCGTTGATTCCCTGGGCCTCGAGCATGCTCTTGAGGGTTTCGACCACGTCGTGGATGTAGCGGTCGCGATCCAGGCGCTTCTCGGCCAGCTGGCGGGCAATCGCCTTGTAATCGTCCTCGTGCAGGTAGCGGAACGAGAGGTCTTCGAGCTCCCACTTGACCTGGCCGATGCCCAGGCGATGGGCCAGCGGCGCGTAGATGTCGAACACCTCACGGGCCACCTGCAGGCGCTTCTCGCGCGGGGCATCCTTGACCTGACGCAGGGCGCAGGTACGCTCGGCAATCTTGATCAACGCCACACGCACGTCGTCGATCATGGTCACCAGCATCTTGCGCAGGTTGTCCTGCTGGTCGTGTTGCACCAGGCCCTGGCTGGGAACCTGGATGTTGCTGATGGCGGCCATCTGCAGTACGCCGGCAATCAGCTCGGCCACCTCCTTGCCGAACTGCCGGGTGACGGCGTCGATGGAGATCAGCCCCTCACGCACTGCGCGATAGAGCACCGCCGCCTCCAGCGCCGCCTGATCGAGCTTCAGCAGGGCCAGAATGTCGGCCATTTCCAGGCCCATGCGATAGGTGGTGTCGCGGGGCAGCCACGCCTTGTGGGGGCGGTCCGCCTCCATGGCGAGACGCTTGGTGAGTTCACAAGCCTCGCGCATCTCGTCGGGATCGCGCAGCTTGACGTCTTCCTGCAACCGCTCCAGCCAATGGCCGATATCGACGTCGCCATCGTCGGTCAGCGGCTGGTCGTCGCGGACTTTCACCATCTTTCTAGACTCCTTGCGATGACGGCTGGCCTGCACCATGTTCGAGCAGGAGCAGGGTCTCCAGGTGCGAAGTGTGCACGAACATGTCGGCTACCATCGCCTGAACGATGCCATAACCGCCATGCACGAGCCGTGCCGCATCGCGCGCCAGCGTGGCAGGGTCACAGGCAATGTAGACCAGCTTCGGCACCGGGCGTTCGACCAATGCGCGACATACCGCATCGGCACCGTCCCGGGGCGGGTCCAGCACCACGATATCGGGCACCAGGTGTGCCAGCAGCTTCGCTACGGCGACTTCATCGTTCAGGTTGGCCTGGTGTGCCTCGAGCTCGAGCGCGCTATCGCGTGCGTTGGCTTCGAGCCTAGCCACCATGGCGGGATTGCCCTCCACCGCCGTGACCCGGGCACCGTCGGCGGCCAACGGCAGGCTGAAGTTGCCGATGCCGGCAAACAGATCCAGCAGGCGCTGACCGCTGGCGGGAGCCAGCCACTCCCGCACGCTACGCACCATCTCGCGATTGATCTCTGCGTTGACCTGAATGAAGTCTCCCGGCGCAAAGTTCAAGCGCAGCTCGCCCACGTCGAGCGGTAGCCGATAACCGAGCGAGGCCGGCTGCCCCAGCCATTCGAGAGTGGGTTCGTCACGCCCCAGCAGGTACGCGACGACGACGTCATTGGCCTGGCTAAACTCCCGCCAACGCTGCAGGTCGGTGGGGTTCTCGCGCAGCTGGCGAACCACCACCACGCGGGTCGAGTCGGCGGCGATCAGCTCCAGGTGGCCCACCAGTCGCGGCGCTTCGAGCTCGCTCAACTGAGCCCGCAGAGGCAAGAGCAGGGCCGCAAGCTCGGGAACGAGCACCTCGCAGGCCCGGATATCGACCAGACGGCTGGCATGCCGGGCACGAAACCCCAGGTGAACGTCGCCCTGGGCGTCCACCTTGACGCCCAGACGCGCACGGCGCCGGTAACCCAGCGATTGTCCCGCCAGCAGTCGAACGGGGTGAGCGAGTTCGATGCCCTCACGGCCGAGAAGATCGGTGAGCACGTTGCCCTTGTGCCGACGCTGCGCCGCCACCGCCAGGTGCTGCATGTCGCAACCACCGCATTGACCGTAATGAGCGCAAGGCGGCGTGACCCGCTCGGGCGCGGGCTTGAGCAGCGTGCGCACATGGGCTTCGTCGAAGCGCTTGCGGGTGCGATGCACCGCCACCTCGACACGCTCGCCCGGCAGCGCCCCCTCGACGAACAGCGTCTTGCCGGCAGCGGTGCGAGCTACGCCCCGGCCATCGTGGGCCAGACGCTCGATGCTCACTGCCTCGCCGTCGGCTTCGAGCTCTGCCGGACGCTGGGCTTCGGCGTGCCGCTTGTGCAGACCTGAGACACCGGAACGCTGACGTGCCGGTCGCCGCTTGCCAAGCAATGCCAACTCAAACCTCCGGGGCGAACAGCCCAGTCGAGAGATAACGATCGCCACGATCACAAACGATGAACACGATCACGGCGTTCTCGACTTCTTCGGCAACACGCAGCGCACCGGCCAGGGCGCCGCCTGAGGAGACTCCGGCCAGAATCCCTTCCTCGCGCGCCAGGCGGCGCATGTGCTCTTCGGCCTCGTGCTGGCCGATGTCGAGCACCCGGTCGACACGGGTGGCATCGAAGATGCTCGGCAGGTACTCCTTCGGCCAGCGGCGGATACCGGCGATACTGGCGCCATCCTCCGGCTGCAGACCGACGATCTGCACCTCCGGATTGCGTTCCTTGAGATAGCGCGAAACGCCCATGATGGTTCCGGTGGTACCCATTGAGCTGACGAAGTGCGTGATGGTGCCGTCGGTCTGTTCCCATAGTTCGGGGCCAGTACCGCGATAGTGGGCCAGCGGGTTGTCGGGGTTGGCGAACTGATTGAGCGGCTTGCCTTCGCCCCGCGACACCATGGCTTCGGCCAGGTCGCGAGCTTCCTCCATGCCGCCCTCCTTGCTCACGGTGACCAACCTGGCACCATAGGCGGCCATGGCCTGCTTGCGCTCGCTGGATGCGCTGTCGGGCATGATCAGCACCATGCGATAACCCTTGATGGCAGCCGCCATGGCCAGGGCGATGCCGGTGTTGCCCGAAGTGGCTTCGACCAGCGTATCGCCCGGCGTGATGTCGCCGCGCGCCTCTGCTTGTTCGAGCATCGACAGCGCCGGGCGGTCCTTGACCGAGCCTGCGGGATTGTTGCCTTCGAGCTTGGCGAGCAGCGTGTTGTTGCGTCCTGCGGTGATTCGCTTGAGTCGCACCAGCGGCGTGTGGCCTACGACATCCTCGATGGTGGGGAACTGCATGTAAGCGTCCTTAGGCTAACGTCTTTTCCGTAGTATATCCGCGCCGTCATCGACTGGACAGGCATGCCCCGTCAATGTGGCATACTGAGGAGGCTGGCCCGTGACCAAGGAACACCGATGTCGCTCGGAAATCGACTGACACTATGGATACTGTGTCTCCCTCTACTTGTGCTGTTGCTCGTAAGCGTCTCCCTGCTGAAGCAGGATACCGAGTGGCGTAAGGCGGCCCTGCGCGACCGTATCGTCACCGCCGTCGAGCAGCAGAGCCCGGAAATGGCGCAGGCTCTGTTCGATGGCGCCCAGTCCCGGCTCGATGGCATGGCCCGGCGCCTGCTGGAGATCGACGAGACACGCGGCGTCGGTATCTACACCGACGAAGGCCTGATCGAGCTGGAGATGGGGCGCAATCGCGCCCAGGTGGCCACCTCGCCACCGCACACCACGCAACTCGACACCAGCGGCGACCTGTGGCGGCTGATGATGCCCCTGGCAGTGGCCAATAACGAGGGCACTGCCATGCCCCAGGCATGGCTGGAACTGGATATCGATACCCGCGCGCTCACGCTGGATTACTATCGGCGCCTGGCCACCGCTGGCCTGGGGCTATTGATCCTGGGGCTGCTGCTGTTCGTGATTGCTTCCGCCCTGGGCCGCCGGCTCGACTCCAGCCTGGACAACGCCGCCGAAGCATTGAGGCGCCTGCGCAGCGGCGACCTGGACATCCGCCTGCCGGAAGAGGGCGCCCCGGAGCTACGCCGCCTGGCTCGTCACGTGAATGCCCTGGGCGACGAGATGCAGCAATCCCGCGAAAACACGCAACGCCAGATCGAGCAGACCACCTCCGAGCTGGAAGAGTCGATGGAAACCATCGAGATCAAGAACATCGAGCTCGACCTGGCACACCGCAGAGCGCTGGAAGCCAACCGCATCAAGTCCGAGTTCCTGGCCAGCATGAGTCACGAGATCCGCACCCCGCTCAACGGCATCGTCGGCTTCTGCCGGCTACTGGGGCGCTCGCGCCTGGAACCGCGTCAGCGCGAGTGGCTCGATCAGGTGCAGGTCGCCTGCGACAACCTGCTGGCCCTGGTCAATGACGTGCTGGACTTCTCACGCATGGAAGCCGGTCGCCTGGAGCTGGATCGCGCCGAGCTGGACATGGTCTCGCTGGTTGACGAAGCGCTCGCGCTTCAGGCTCCGTTGGCCCATCAGAAGGGTCTTCATCTGCTGGGCCTGGTCTACGACGACGTGCCTTCGCCGCTGCGCGGTGACCCGCTTCGCATTCGCCAGGTACTGACCAACCTGACCCACAATGCGCTCAAGTTCACCGAGCAGGGCGAGGTCATCGTCCGGGTCATGGTCGAGGAGCAGCCCGACGTCGAGCATGTCCTCCTGCGTGTCAGCATCAGCGATACCGGAATCGGACTCACCTCCCAGGAGCAGCACAATCTCTTCCAGGCTTTCCGCCAGGCCGCCGCCAGCCATCCCCGGCAATACGGAGGTTCCGGCCTGGGTCTGGCCATCAGCCGGCAGCTGGTCGAACAGATGGGCGGGCAGATCACCGTGGAGAGCGAGCCCTCGCGCGGCTCGACCTTCTCCTTCACACTGCCGCTGGACGTCGTGGGCAACGGCATCGAGACAAGTGACGACATCCTGGACGGCAGCCGGGTCGCCCTCTTCGAGCCCCATGCCCCGACCCGCCACGCACTGAACCACCTGCTCACCCTGTGGGGTGGGCAGGTGGAAGAAACTCACCAACCGGATCTGCTGCCGCCCGCCCCCGCGCTGCTCGTCGCCACGCTCCCCACCGAGCTGAATGACGATGTGGTCGAGGAGTGGCGCGCACGCCTCCAGGCCTGCCCCTGCCCGGTGCTGCTGCTGGTCAACATGGCGCCGCTGGAGCTACCCGACCTGCACCTGCCACGCGGCTGCGAGATCCTCTGCAAACCGGTTTCGCGCCAGGCCCTTGCCGATGCGCTGCGCCGTTGCAGCTCGGCACAGCGTCGCCCCGCCATCGAAGCGCAACGGCAGCACAAGGCACGAATCCTGGTGGTGGATGACAATACGATCAACCGGCGACTGCTGCGCGAACTGCTGCAAAGACCCGGCCTGGAGCTGGCCGAGGCCGGCAGCGGCGAAGAAGCCCTGGCCCTGGCCGAAGGCGAGACCTTTCATCTGGTGCTGATGGACATCCGCATGCCGGGAATGGACGGTATCGAAGCGACCCAGGCATTGCGCCGCATGGGTGGGCACTGGGCGCGCTGCCCCATCATCGCGGTGACCGCTCATGCTCACGACAGCGAGCGAACGCGCCTCCAGGCGGCCGGCATGCAGGAAATCCTGATCAAGCCGGTGGACTCCAATCGCCTCGAAACCATTCTGCAGCGCCACCTCGGCTTCGTGCCACCCCTCCCCGCTAACGCTTCTGCTCCTACCCCCGCCCTGCCGGCGGTGCGTGAAAATGACATCGCCGCGGATCTGGCGGTCGTCGATCTGGAACTGGGCACACGACTGGCGAATGGCAACGAGAGTCTGGCCTACGAACTGATCGGCGAGCTCGTGGCTTCACTGCCCGACACCCTCGAACAGCTACACAAGGCACTGGCCAGCAGCGATTCCGAGGCACTGCTGGATGCCGTGCATGCCCTCAACGGCGCCTGCCGCTACTGCGGCGCGCCCGAGCTGGCCCTGGTCGCCGAAACCCTGGAAACACGGCTGCGTTCGCGAGGAATGTCGGAGGTCTCATCGCTGCTCGAAGACCTGTTCAAAGCCATCGACAGGCTCAACGAGTGGCATGCCCAGAGCCAGGAAGCGCCTCCCAGTACCGCCAAGTGAGCCTGGCTGCGTCGCCTAGCCCCACCTGACGGCGTTATCGGCAGCGGCGCTGAGGTCAATCCTCATCGTCGTGCTCATGGTGATGGTCATGCTCTTCGAGCGAAGCGACGAAGCCCGCCTCCTGCCCGGCGATGATCAACCGCTTCATCTCGGCCACGGCCTCCTTGAGCCCGACGAACAGCGCCCGGGCAATGATGGCATGGCCGATGTTGAGCTCGTGCAGGCCCGGAATGGCAGCGATCGCCTCGACGTTGTGGTAGTTCAACCCATGCCCGGCATTTACCGTCAGCCCCAGTTCGAGTGCCATTTCTGTCGCTGCCGTCAGCCGCGCATGCTCCTCGCGCGCCGCCTGCCCGGAGCGCTCGGCATAGGCCCCGGTGTGCAGCTCGACGACCGGTGCCCCGGCGCGCTTGGCCGCTTCGATCTGACTCGGCTCGGGATCGATGAACAGGGAGACCTCACAGCCCGCTGCCGCCAGACGTCGGCAGGCATCGGCCACGGCAGCGAAATTGCCCACCACGTCCAGCCCGCCTTCGGTGGTCAGCTCCTCGCGCTTCTCGGGGACCAGGCATACGTGCGCCGGGCGCACCTCCTCGGCCAGCGC
The DNA here is from genome assembly GCF_000246875.1 of Halomonas sp. KM-1. Lineage (NCBI taxonomy): Bacteria > Pseudomonadati > Pseudomonadota > Gammaproteobacteria > Oceanospirillales > Halomonadaceae > Halomonas > Halomonas sp. KM-1. Next base: position 69,141 of record NZ_BAEU01000110.1, on the reverse strand, counting down.
CAGCATCTCTTCGGTGACGGCCATCTCCAGGTTCATGCGCGTATTGAGCACTTCGGCCAGCAGGCGCACGTCGCGTGTCTGGATGTGACGACGATCTTCCCGCGGGTGCACGGTGATACCGTCGGCGCCGGCTTCCTCTGCCAGTAGCGCCGCCTGAACCGGATCGGGGTAGCGTGTGCCGCGCGCCTGACGCAGCGTGGCAATGTGGTCGATGTTGACGCCAAGCAGAATGCGCGGGGGATGCATGGTGGCCTCCAGCGGCTGGTTGAATGAGCGAATCAGTGTGAGGGGGGACGGCGCCGTTCGGCAAGCTGACGCATCAGCTCACGGGAACGCAGCGGACGTGTGCCGAGCAAGGGCACCAGCGCCGCCCGCGCCACCGCCTTGGCCGGCCCGGCCAGCCCGGGGGCTGCCCAGTCGCCGCCGGCCAGCAAACGCAGGGTACGGCCATCGATTCCGGGCGAGCCGGGTACGAAGGCACGCGAGGCGGTATCGAAACGGTAGCGTGCCTGGGGGTCCAGCTCCTCGCCCTCAGGCGTGGTGTAGCGCGGCAAGGCGTCCAGCGCATCGAGCAGCGTGAACTCCAGGCGCCGCAGCGCCATGGCACGCCCATCGGGTCGCGGCAGCGCCCCGAGCAGAGCAGTGTAGAAGGCGAACACGTCCGGCACGGGCAGCTCCACCGGCAGCGTTCGCGTCAGCAGTTCATTGGCATAGAGTCCGCACAGCAGCCCTTCCCCGGCCAGCAGCGCCGCCGCGCCACGACTCTCCATCAGGCGCAGGCGTTTGAGCTCCCCTTCTCCCACCCAAGTGACGTGCAGCGGCGCAAAGGGCTGCAGACGGCCCCGCGAGCGCGAGCCCGGTCGCTGCACGCCCTGAGCCACCGCCCGCACGCGGCCGTGCTCGAGGGTCAGCAGCTCGACCAGAGCGCTGGTCTCGCGATAGGGACGTTTGTGGAGAAGAAAGGCCGGCTGCGGCTGCATGGTGAATCGCCTGAACGAAAAAGGGGCAAGCGCAGACAGGTTTGGGCAGTATCAGTCCAGGTCGTAGCCGAGGCTCTTCAGCGCTCGCTTATCATCCGACCAGCCGCGCTTCACCTTGACCCAGAGATTGAGCATGACCTTGGCGTCGAGCGCACGCTCCATGTCGAGCCGCGCCTCGCGTCCGATGTTCTTGATTCGCTCACCCTTGTCGCCGATGAGGATTTTCTTCTGCCCGGCGCGCTCCACCAGGATCAGGGCGCTGATGTGCACCACCCTGCCCTCGTCACGGAACTCCTCGATCTCGACCGTCACCTGATAGGGCAGCTCGTCGCCGAGCTGGCGCATGATCTTCTCGCGCACCAGCTCCGCCGCCAGGAAGCGCTGGCTTCTGTCGGTGACCTGATCGTCGGGGAAGTGGTGGATGCCCTCGGGCAGATGCTTGGCCACCTCCGCCTCCAGCTCCGGTACGTTGGTACCGTGCTTGGCGGAAACAGGAATGATGGCGGCAAAGTCGCGGCGCGCGCCGACCTCGGCCAGCCAAGGCAGCAGCGTACTCTTGTCCTCGAGCCGGTCGACCTTGTTGACGGCGAGGATCACCGGCGCCTGAACGTGCTCCAGACGCGACAGCACCACCTGATCCTCATCGGTCCAGCGCGTGCGGTCGATGATGAACACCACGCAATCGACGTCGCGCAGGGCCTGAGTGGCGGCCTGGTTCATGAAGCGGTTGATCGCCTTGTTGCGATCGCGCCCCAGGATATGGATGCCCGGCGTGTCGACGTAGATGAACTGCGCCTCGCCCTCGGTCTTGATCCCCATGACCTGATGTCGGGTGGTCTGCGGGCGACGCGAGGTGATCGATATCTTCTGGCCGAGGATGCGGTTCATCAGCGTCGACTTGCCGACGTTGGGACGACCGACGATGGCCACGAAGCCACAGGTCTCGCTCATGATTTCGCCCCTTTCTGGTTTTCGAGCTGGAGCAGAGCAAGCTCGGCGGCCTGCTGCTCGGCATGACGGCGGCTGGAGCCGGTACCCAGGGTATGCGTCGCCAGCAGTTCGACGTGACACTCGACCGTGAAGGTCTGGTCGTGCGCCTCGCCCTCGACGGACACCACATCGTAGCGCGGCAGCGGCGACTGACGCGACTGCAGGAACTCCTGCAGCCGGGTCTTGGGATCCTTCTGGGTATCCTGCAGATCGATCGACTCCAGGCGCTCGGCGTACCACGCCAGCACGCGGGTACGCGCCACATCCATGCCGGCATCGAGATAGATGGCGCCAAGCACGGCTTCCACTGCGTCGGCCAGGATCGAGTCGCGCCGGTGACCGCCGCTCTTCATCTCGCCCGAGCCTAGCCGCAGGCACTCGCCGAACGACATCTCCCTGGCCAGCTCGGCCAGGGTCTGGCCGCGAACCAGCCGTGCCCGCAGGCGCGACAGCTGGCCCTCGCGAGCCTGGGGAAAACGCTCGTATAGCGCCTCGGCAATCACGAAGTTGACGATGGAGTCGCCGAGAAACTCGAGCCGCTCGTTGTTTTGGCCCCCAAAGCTGCGGTGCGTCATGGCCAGCTCCAGCAGAGTGATGTCGCTGAAATCGTGGCCGATGCGTCGGCTGAAGGCGGAAAGGGATTTGCTCACGAAATTCCTGTTATTGCTGATCCATCAATGGATGCGGCGAACCTGGGTGAAACTGGGCAGACCACCGTCCCAGTGCATCCATACGGCAAAGGCTCGGCCGACGACGTTCTCCTCGGGCACGAAGCCCCAGTAGCGGCTGTCGTTGGAGTGGTCGCGGTTGTCGCCCATGGTGAAATAGTGGCCATCGGGTACCACGATCTCGCGCACACGCGGGCCCGGGTCACGTGGATTATTGTAGATACGATGGCTGACCTCGCCCAGGCGCTCCTCCAGCAGCCACTCGCCCGGCGCGGTGGGCGGCGCTTCGTCCAGCACGCGCTTGGGTACGGGCTCGCCGTTGACGTACAGCTGCTTGTCTTCGTAGCGCACGGTATCGCCCGGCAGGCCCACCACTCGCTTGATGAAGTTCACCGAGGGCTCACTGGGGAAACGGAACACCATGACGTCGCCACGCTCGGGCTCACCCAACTCGACGATACGCGTGTGGGTCACCGGCAGACGCAAACCATAGGCGTACTTGTTCACCAGGATGAAATCACCCACTTCCAGGGTCGGACGCATCGAGCCCGAGGGGATCTGGAACGGCTCCACCAGGAAGCTGCGCAGCAGCAGGACGACCAGCAATACCGGAAAGAACGAGCGCGCATAGTCGACCGGCCAGGGCTCCTTCATGGCCCGCTCGCGGGCAGCCTCGTCGAGCCCTTCCGTGGTGCCCGCCTCTACGGCGGCCAGTTTGCGGCGACGCGCCGGGCGCCACCAAACCAGATCGAGCAGCCAGATCAGTCCAGTGATGGCGACTGCCACCACCAGTAGCAAAGAGAAATCCATGTTATCGCCGGTCCTAGTCGTTCACCTTGAGTACGGCCAGGAAAGCGTCCTGGGGAATCTCCACCCGACCGACCTGTTTCATGCGCTTCTTGCCCGCCTTCTGTTTCTCGAGCAGCTTCTTCTTGCGCGTCACGTCCCCACCGTAGCACTTGGCCGTCACGTTCTTGCGCAGCGCCTTGACCGTGGAGCGAGCCACCACCTGACCGCCGATGGCAGCCTGGATCGCCACGTCGAACATCTGGCGCGGGATCAGCTCCTTCATCTTTTCCACCAGCACCCGCCCCCGCGTGTGGGCATGGTCGCGGTGAATGATGACGGCCAGCGCATCGACCCGGTCGCCGTTGATCAGCACGTCCAGCCGCACCAGCCTGGCCGCCTCGAAGCGCTCGAAGTTGTAGTCCAGCGAAGCATAGCCCTTGGAAATAGACTTCAGCCGATCGAAGAAGTCCATTACCACCTCGGACATGGGCAACTCATAGGTGAGCTGGATCTGGCTGCCGAGGAACTGCATGTCGAGCTGGTTACCGCGACGGTTCTCGCACTCCATGATCACGTTGCCGACGAACTCCTGCGGCACCAGGATGCTGGCGCGCACGATCGGTTCGCGCATCTCGTCCACGTCGGCCATGTCGGGCAGCTTGGAAGGGTTGGAGACATACTTGACGTCACCGTTCTTCATCGCCAGCTCGTAGACCACCGTAGGCGCGGTAGTGAGCAGATCGAGATCGTACTCGCGCTCGAGCCGCTCCTGGATGATCTCCATGTGCAGCGTGCCGAGGAAACCGACGCGGAAGCCGAAGCCCAGCGCATCGGAGTTTTCCGGCTCGTACTCCAGCGAGGCGTCGTTCAGCGCCAGCTTCTCCAGCGCATCGCGGAAGTCTTCGTAGTCGTCGGCGCTGACCGGGAACATGCCGGCGTAGACCTGCGGCTTGACCTTCTGGAAGCCGGGCAGGCGCTCGACGTCCGGTGTCTTGGCGTGGGTGATGGTGTCCCCCACCGGGGCGCCGTGGATGTCCTTGATACCGGCCACCACGAAGCCCACTTCACCGGCACGCAGGATGTTGGTTTCCTTGCGTATCGGGGTAAAGATACCCACCTCGTTGGCCTGCCAGTCGCGACCGGTGGACTTGATGCGGATCTTCTCACCCTTTTTCAGGGTGCCGTCGAAGATGCGCACCAGCGACACCACACCGAGGTAGTTGTCGAACCAGGAGTCGATGATCAGCGCCTGCAGCGGCGCATCGGGATCGCCCTTGGGCGGCGGAATGTCGCGCACCAGGCGCTCGAGCAGCCCATCGATGCCCAAACCGCTCTTGGCCGACACCTGGCAGGCATCGGTGGCGTCCAGCCCGATGATCTCCTCGATCTCGTGGGAGACCTTGTCCGGGTCCGCCTGGGGCAGGTCCATCTTGTTGAGTACCGGCAGCACCTCGAGCCCCTGCTCGATGGCGGTGTAGCAGTTGGCCACCGACTGCGCCTCGACGCCCTGAGCGGCGTCCACCACCAGCAGTGCCCCCTCGCAGGCATACAGCGAGCGCGATACCTCGTAGGAGAAATCGACGTGCCCCGGGGTGTCGATGAAGTTGAGCTGGTAGGTGTTGCCATCCTGGGCATGATAATCCAGCGTGACCGACTGGGCCTTGATGGTGATGCCGCGCTCGCGCTCGAGGTCCATCGAGTCGAGCACCTGCTCCTTCAGTTCGCGCTCGGTCAGTCCGCCGCAACTCTGAATCAGGCGATCTGCCAGGGTCGACTTGCCGTGGTCGATATGGGCAATGATCGAGAAGTTACGAATGTGCTTCAGTTTTCCGTTGCTTGCTTCGTTGCTCATCTAACCCAGTCCGGTATTCGACACGAGCGCGGCAGCGGCAATCTAGGACGGCGCCCGTTCACGTCATATGAATTCAATGGCCGGTATTGTACCGGCATGGCCAAGGGTTGGACAGCACAGCCGCATGCAGCGGCAAAAACGACGACACCTCCCGCATGAGCGGGAGGTGTCGTAGCGACGGTCGGTTGCCTTCGCCGCTCAGCCGTTGCCCAGGCGCAGTGCCACGAACAGCGAGCGACCCTCACGGTAGAGGCGCACCGGCACGGCGCGATCGGTAGGCAGCCTTTCGACCAGCTCGCGCAGTTGGGCCGGCTCTTCCACGGCGTGATGGTCAAGGCTGACGATCACGTCACCGGGTCGAATGCCGGCATCGGCGGCCGCCCCACGGGGGTCGACGTCACGCACCACTACTCCGCTGTCGATTCCGAGCCGCTGACGCTCGGCATCCTCGAGTTCGGCCACGGCAATGCCCAGGCGCGCCTGAGCGTCCGAATCGCCACCGGGCCGTGCCTGCTCCGAGCGCTCGCTATCCGGCCAGTCGCCGATGGTGACGGCAATGTCTCGGCGTTCACCGTCACGCATGATGGTCAATTCGGCATCGTTGCCCGGCGTGACCCGCCCGATCAGGCGCGGCAGGTTGCGCGAACGCTCGACCTCCTCGCCATCGACCTCGAGCACGATGTCACCCGCCTGCAGGCCGGCACGTGCTGCCGGACCTTCGGGGTCGAGGTCGGCGATGAGAGCACCGCTGGCGCTGTCCATGCCGAACGATTCGGCCAGGTCGCGCGACACCGGCTGGATCATCACGCCGAGCCAGCCACGACGCACGCGGCCGTCGTCACGCAGCTGATTGGCAACGTCCATGGCCACGTTGATGGGAATCGCGAACGACACACCCATGAAACCACCGCTGCGGGTGAAGATCTGGGCATTGATGCCCACCACCTCACCATCGAGATTGAACAGCGGCCCACCGGAGTTGCCCGGGTTGATGGCAACGTCGGTCTGGATGAAAGGCACGTAGGCATCACGCGGCAGCGTGCGGTTGATGGCGCTGATGATGCCCGCGGTCACCGAGTGATCGAAACCGAACGGCGAACCGATGGCCGCCACCCATTCGCCTACGCGCAGCCGGTCGGAATCTCCCATGCGCAGCGTCGGCAGGTCGGAAGCATCGACCTTGAGCAGCGCCACGTCGGTCTGGGTATCGGCACCGATCAGCTCGGCTTCGAGCTCCCGGCGGTCGTTGAGACGCACGAGGATTTCGTCGGCTCCGTCGACCACATGGGCATTGGTGAGGATGTAACCATCCTGACTGATGATGAAACCGGAGCCCAGGGACTGACGTTCATGTCCCCGCCCCGGCCCACCGCCTCCGCCACCGGGCGGCGCCGGGAAGCGGTCGCCGAAGAAGTGGCGGAAGATATCCGGAATGTCCTGTCCGCCGAAATCTTCGAACCCCTGGGAGCGCCCCGAGATCATGCGAGTCGTCGAGATGTTGACCACTCCGGGGGCCGCCTGCTCGACCAGCACGGTGAAATCGGGCAGTTCGCGGGCAAAGGCAGACTGCCATGACAGCAGCATGGCCACCAGCAGCGCCCAAAGAGAGACCTGTCGCGTCAATGGCTTCATGAGAGCTCCTGCATCAGCATTTCGTTATCTCTAGCGGAACTTACTATTCGGATGCTTCGCGCCAGGTGAGACTTTCCGCCACCTGGGCCAACACCCGCGGCGGCAACTCACCCATTGCCACCACCTGCATGGGCCGACCATCCACCACCACATGGCGTACCACGGCGAGCGAGATTCCCAGACGATGCAGCCCCGGAATCAACCGCTCCCGCCCCTCCTCGATCGGCTCGACGAACAGACTCAGGGTCGAAAGGCCATCGCTGTAGATGCGATGACCGATCTCCGGATCGTGTCGGTCGGTCTGCGTATCGACAGGCTGATCGAGAAATCCATTGGGCAGCCAGGCCGCCCGCCAGGCCTGCCGTGGCGGCGTGGGGCTCGCATCGAGCACCACGCCGCCTTGGTACAGTTGCGGTGGCTGGAGTTCGGTCAGTTGGAACGTCTCGACCACACGCCCTCGGTCGTCGATCAACTCGCGCTTGAGCGGCAATGCGGTGTGTTCGTCGAGCCACAGGCGATGGCCGAAGCGCAAACCGTCCAACGGCTCGATATCCAGCCGAACCGCACTGCGATTGGCGATACGCTCATCGCTGCCCATGGAAAGCCGATAATACTGCTCGATATGCCTGGCCATGCCTGCCGGCGATGCGGGCACTTCCGGCTCGCCGTTGGACCAGCTCATGCGGCCGATATGGCCACGGCGCTCGAAGAAGACGGGCGGCCCGTCGAGGAAACGCGCCACTTCGCGCTCGATGCCGTCCTGGATGTCGCGGGAAAGCGCCAGTGTGCGGACGCCATCGATGCCGATGCGTACCGCCCGCGCCTGAAAGACATGACAGTGCCCCGCCCACAGGCTGCGCTCGAACCACTCCAATGGCGATTCGGGACGCTCCCACTCGGCCAGCTGGCGGCAGTCGAAGCGTTCGGTCTCGGTTGGCTCATCCGCAGTTTCTGCAATCGCCACGGCACCGTAAGCCAGGAGCAAGGCACCGCTAAACGCAGCCAGGCACCTGGCGTTACGCCTGTTGACCATCAGCGCTGCCCCAGCGTCTCGTTACCCGAAGCCCGCAAGAGTGGCATCCAGACGTCGCCGCTCAGGTTGGTGGCCCCCTGAGAATGACGGTCGAGGTATGACTGCAGCAAGCGCGCCTGCTCCTGGTCGGTGCTGCGGGATTGCCGCGGATTGGGAGTCAGGAACAGAGGGTTGTCGAAACCGGCGCCGACCGGCATCACGCCACCGGCCTGACCGCCCGACACCGCCGGAGAGAACAACGGCATGCCAACGGGGGTGGCCTGGCTGCCGCTTCCGGCCTGGGCCACGAGGTTGCGCTGTGTCTGACCCACGGCAGCGGGCGCTTGATTGTCGGCCAGCTCGGTCTCACCGCCCGAGCGAGTGAAATCGGTGCCGTTGTAGAATTGCACCCCGGTGATCACCATCAGCGTGACCGCCGCCGCAATCCCCGCGCTGCGAGCAAAGGGCTGGATGCGACGCGGTGCAATACGAGGCGCTTCCATTTCAGGCACCGGCTCGGCTTCAAGCCTGGCCATGATACCGGCCGAGAGGTCCGTACTGACATCGATGTCATGATCCCGCCGCATGACGCTGCGCATCAGATGATAGCGCCGCCAGGCTTCCGCCGCGTCCGGCTGCTCTTCGAGTGACTTGAGCATTCGGCGAAGCTCGAGATCATCACCTTCGTTGTCCATCAGGGCAGAAAGCGATTCCCGTGCATTCTGACTCATTCCTCAACACCCCCACATCGACAAGGCACCCTGCCTTGCTACCAATGTTTTCCGGCATTCCCGAACGCACCGAAACGGAATGCCGACAGCCCATGATTTGCCGCTCTCAAACTGCGGTCAATGCTTCAGACGTCATCGACGCGAGACAGTTCAGCGTCGAGACGAAAACTTCTTGAAAAACTTCACTCGGTCACCGATTCCCGGGTCCGAGCCGTCTCCACCAGCGGTTGAATATGTTGATCCACCGCCTCACGAGCACGAAAGATCCTCGAGCGCACCGTTCCCACCGGACACTGCATGATGTTGGCGATGTCCTCATAGGAGAGCCCATCGAGCTCGCGCAAGGTGATGGCCGTGCGCAGATCGTCGGGCAGGTTTTCGATGGCCTCGAAGACGGCCGCCTCGAGCTGATCCCGGGCCAGCGACGACTCCGGGGTTTCGATATCGGAAAGCCGACCGCTATGGTCGAGAATTTCGGCATCGACGATATCGAGATCGCTGCCTGGTGGGCGGCGCCCCTTCGAGACGAGATGGTTCTTGGCCGTATTGATGGCGATGCGATACATCCAGGTATAGAACGCGCTCTCGGCGCGGAACTTGCCAAGAGCACGATAGGCTTTGATGAAAGCCTCCTGGGCCACGTCCTGTACTTCGGCGTGGTCCTGAACGTAGCGACCGATCAAGCCGATGATCTTGTGCTGATACTTCTTCACCAGCAGGTCGAAGGCACGCGTATCGCCATTTTGCGCACGCTCCACGAGCTGCTGATCGGTTTCCCGGTTGCCCATTCATGCCCTCCCCGACAGGGCAGCGCCCCGAGGCGGGATGCGGGAGTAAAGCGTCGTTGAATAATCTGCTTGCATGGTTTCAACCTGGAGCCCGTTGGCCGCTGAATGTCCCTGGACGTCGTCGTCCGTCCCGACAAGTGTTCCTGTTTCTTGGCCGCGCATCAAGCCGGCCGCCATGCTGCCGGCGCTGAGACCCCTCGGGCAGCTTCGGGTTCCGTTCCGATTGCCGATTATTCCCTCGGCGGGTGTATAGTAGTTCATCTTCTTGCCTTCAACGCATCACGACACAGGTAGCAACATGTCAGATCAGCAGGTCAGCAACCTCAACGTCCTTTCCCAGGACGTACTGATCACTCCCGAAGCCCTCAAGAACGAGATCCCCCTCGGTGACGTCGCCGAGAGAACGGTGATCGAGGGTCGCCGGACCATTCAGAACATTCTCGACGGCAGCGACCCGCGCCTGCTCGTGGTGGTCGGCCCCTGCTCGATCCACGACGTCGACGCTGCCCTGGACTATGCGCGTCGCCTGCGCCGCCTGGCCGACGAGGTGAAGGACAGCCTGTTCATCGTGATGCGCGTCTATTTCGAGAAGCCGCGTACCACTGTCGGCTGGAAGGGCCTGATCAACGACCCGCATCTCAACGGCTCCTTCGAGATCGAGGAAGGCCTGCACATCGCCCGCCGGCTGCTGGTGGAACTCTCCGAGCTCGGCCTGCCGCTGGCCACCGAGGCGCTGGACCCGATCTCGCCGCAGTACCTGCAGGACTGCATCAGCTGGTCGGCCATCGGCGCGCGCACCACCGAGTCCCAGACCCATCGCGAGATGTCCTCGGGCCTCTCCAGCCCGGTGGGCTTCAAGAACGGCACCGACGGCAGCCTCGACGTGGCCATCAATGCCCTGCAGTCGGTCTCGCATCCGCACAACTTCCTCGGCATCAACCAGAGCGGCCAGGTGGCGATCATCCGCACCCGCGGCAACGCTTACGCCCATGTGGTGCTGCGCGGCGGCAACGGCAAGCCCAACTACGACAGCGTCAGCGTGGCGCTGGCCGAGCAGGAGCTGAAGAAGGCCGGCATCAAGCCCAACATCATGATCGACTGCTCCCACGCCAACTCCAACAAAGACCCGGCGCTGCAGCCGCTGGTGCTGGACAACGTCACCAACCAGATCCTCGAGGGCAACCGCTCGATCATGGGGCTGATGGTGGAGTCCAATATCGGCTGGGGCAGCCAGAAGATCCTAGACGACCACAGCCAGATGCAGTACGGCGTTTCCGTCACCGATGCCTGCATCGACTGGGCCACCACCGAGGAGACCATGACGCGCATGGCGAGCAAGCTGAGCACGGTGCTAGCGGAGCGACGCCAGGGCTGACAGCCGCGACACAAGCAGCACGACAGAGAAGGGCTCGCACTGCGGGCCCTTCTCGTTGGGGCCCTAGCCGTCGATCTCTCTCCTGAACGGCGGCAGCGCATCGAGCAATGCCTGTCCGTAGCGCCGCGTGAGCACGCGCCGGTCGAGCAGCGTGATGCGTCCCTGATCGGCCTCCTTGCGAATCAGACGGCCACAGGCCTGCACCAGTTTGATCGAGGCATCGGGCACGCTGATGCGCATGAAGGGATTGCCACCCCGGCTCTCGATCCATTCGGCCAAGGTCGCACCCACCGGGTCGTCGGGCACGGCGAACGGCAGCCGCGTGATCACCACATGGGTCAGATAGTCGCCGGGCAGATCGATGCCCTCGGCGAAGCTTGCCAGACCGAAGATCACGCTGCCCTCGCCGCCATCCACCCGCGCCCGATGCCGCTCGATGAGCTCGCGCTTGGGCAAGCGGTCCTGTGCCAATACCCGCTCGCGCCACTTCGCCGGTAGCACCTTTTCCACCGCGCGCAGCTGCGCTCGCGACGAGAACAGCATCAGCACGGCTTCCTTGTCGCCCAGCCCGCTGACGAAATCGACGATGGCCCGCTCGTGGGCATCGCGGTCGCCGGGGTCCACGGCCTGGCGCGGCACACTGAGCACCGCTCGGGAGTAATCGAAGGGGCTCGGCAGGCGCTGGTAGCGGTAGCGGTTGGCCAGCCCGGCACGCTCCTGCAGGCGCTCGAAGCGGCCCAGGGCGGTCAGCGTGGCCGAGGTCACCACCGCACCGAAGCAGCTGCCCCACAGGCTCTTGGCCAGAGTCGGTGCCGCCGACACGGGACTCGCCGAGAACACCAGCTCGGGTTCGCTGCCGAAGCGCTCCAGCGTCAGCCAGCGCGCTCTCGGCGCCTCGCCTTCCATGTCGGTTTCGGCGTATGACTCCCACAGCCCGTGGGCCTCCAGCGCGCGACCGTGCAACAGCGCCAGCAGCGGCAGCCACGCCTCGGCCTGCTCGCGTTCGAGCCCGGTGTGCTTGTCGGGGTCGAGACTCTCACGCAGGATGTCGCTCATGGTTTCCAGCGTGCGCGAGAGTTCGGCGAAGCCCACCAGCAGGCTGCCGGCATGCTCGCGCAGGGCCTCGGGAACGCGTCCCATCTCGAAGCGAAACTGATGATTCTCCTCATCTTCCGCGAGCCCATGCTGCCGCCCGGCCAGCTGATGGCCCAGGGAATAGGCCTCACCCAGACGCGGCTCCAGCGCGGCGATGGTTTCCGGCAGCCCGGCGAGCAACCGCGCCAGGGTCGGCTGTATCGCCAGCGCCTGGTTGAGCTCGGTCAGCGACTTCTTCAGATTGCCCAGCCAGCGCAGCGTGCCATTGATGCCCACACGGTGGGCGAAGTGGTTCAACGCCTTATCCGGCAGGTGGTGGCCTTCGTCGAAGACGTAGATGCAGTCGCCGGGAGGCGGCAACACCACACCGCCACCCAACGACAGGTCGGCCAGTACCAGATCGTGGTTGGCGACGATGATGTCGGCACTCTCGAGGTCGCGGCGGGCACGGAAGAAGGCGCAGGCGGCGAAATGACCGCAGCGGCGATTGGTGCACTGGCGATGGTCGATGGTCAGCCGCCGCCAGTCGCCGTCGTCGATGGCCACGGGCCAGCTCTCGCGATCCCCTTCCCAGCGACCGCTGCCGTAGGCATCGGCCATTTCCTGCACCAGCGCCTGGAAATGATCGCCGGCACCCTGGGCCAGGCTCTGCTCGAACAGCGACAGGGTGGGGTTGTCCTCGACGCCGTCGAGGGCCTGTTCCAGGCGCGTCAGGCAGAGGTAGCGACCGCGCCCCTTGGCCAGGGCGTAGTCGAAGTCGAGGCCGCTGTGGGCCTTGAGAGTAGGCAGGTCCTGCAGCAGCACCTGCTCCTGCAGGGCAATGGTGGCCGTGGCCACCACCAGGCGCTTGCCCTTGGCCTTGGCCACCGGCAGCGCCGCCAGCAGGTAGGCCAGGGTCTTGCCGGTGCCAGTGCCCGCTTCGAGCACGCAGACGTGCTCGTCGGAAAGCCGCCGGCCGGCGTCGTCGGCCTCGATGCCGCCCAGCGTGCGGGCGATCTCGGCGATCATCAGCCGCTGGCCGTAGCGTGGCGTCAGCCCCTGGGCCTCCAGCACGCGACGGTAGGCGGCCTGTATCTCACCCTTGAGGGCCTCGTCGAGCATGGCCTCACTCTCTAGAGAACTTGGGAGGAACGGCTTCGAGCAAACCGGAGCTCAGCGACTGCCAGGGAGCCCTTGGCGGCGAATCCGGGTCCGTCGACAGGTTTACGAGGAGGCGCTGTGAACCCATCCCTGGGCGCTACTTTTGCCATCCATGGCAAAAGACCTCCTCTTCAACCTGTCCCCGGCCCTGTGCAGCAAGACAGCATGCCGTTACAACAGCCCCTCGGGCGGGTGCTCGCAGGGCAGCTTGTCCTGGATGTAGCGCTCGATTTCCGGCAGCGAGAAGGCGTCCTCCTCGCCGACGAAGCTGATCGACACCCCGGTGGCCCCGGCACGGCCGGTACGGCCGATGCGGTGGACGTAATCCTCCGGATCCTCCGGCAGGGTGTAGTTGATCACGTGGCTGACATCCTCGATGTGGATGCCGCGGCCGGCCACGTCGGTGGCCACCAGCACCTGCACCTCGCCCTCGCGGAAGCGCTCCAGGGTCTTGATGCGCTGATTCTGCGGCACGTCGCCGGAGAGCATGGCCACGTTGATGTCGGCCTTCTTGAGCAGACTCTCTAGCTTGCGAACCAGATCGCGACGGTTACCGAACACCATCACCCGGTCGAAGCTCTCTTGCTTGAGCAGGTTGATCAGCAGGCGCTGCTTGTCGTCATCACTGACCATGTAGACGCGCTGATCGATGTTGGCCTTGTTGTCTACCGTGACCTCGATCTCGACGTGGGTCGGCTGATGGGTCCACTGGCTGGCCAGGTTGAGGATGTCTTCGGAGAAGGTGGCCGAGAAGAGGAAAGTCTGACGCTCTTCCTTCTTCGGCGTATGGCGAATGATGCGTTTGACGTCGGGAATGAAGCCCATCGACAGCATGCGATCGGCCTCGTCGAGCACCAGGATCTCGACCTGGGTGAGATCGACGTCGCGCTTCTCGTGGAAGTCGAGCAGACGACCGGGCGTGGCGACCAGGAGGTCGAGCTTCTTGCCCAGGTGCTCGCGCTGTTTCTGGTAGTCCATGCCGCCGACCACGCTGGCCACGTTGAGATCGGTGAAGCGCGCCAGGGCCTTGGCGTCCTTCTCGATCTGCAGCGCCAGCTCACGGGTCGGTGCCACGATCAGCGCACGCGGCGCACCGGGCTTCTGCCCATTCGGCACCTCTTCCTCGAGGAAGTAGGCCAGGATCGAGATCAGGAAGGCAGCGGTCTTGCCGGTGCCGGTCTGGGCCTTGCCCACCACATCGCCACCCAGCAGGGTGTGGGCCAGCGCTTCGGCCTGGATCGGCGTGCAGTACTCGAAGCCCAGGGCGTGGATGGCGCGCATCAGCGGCAGCGGTAGATCGAAGTCGTGAAAGCGCCACTTGCCCGCCACGGCAGGCACCTGAAACTGGCGCAGGTCCCAGTTGGACTGGCTGCGGCGCGGCTTGCGACGACGACGCTTGGGCTTGCGGTTCTCGGCCGGGGCTGTGGTCTGTTCCGACTCGCTCATAGGCTGTATGTCTTGTCCGTAGCAATGGGGTGAACTTCGTACAGCCGCATATTGTACCAGCCTATGGCGAGGAGGGCGCGCCTCTTGCATCGGACTGGTAGAATGCCCACTCATGCAGCTCTTGAAGATTAGGAGTCCGGCCAATGACACGCCGCAAAAAGACCCGCTCGCTGGCCGACAAGGTGACCATCCGCACCGGCAAGCGCAAGGACTACAAGAAGTGGCGCCACGAAAACCCCGACCAGGTGACCTCGTCGCGCCGTTTCACCCAGAAGAAGCGCCAGCAGCGCAAGCTGCAGGCGGCACGCAAGCTGGCCCGCCAGGAACAGGGCGCCAGCATCGCCATCCACCCCACCCCCGCCTCAGAACAGAGTGCAACGACTCGCGAGGAGCATGACGAGTGACACGCCTTGTCTCGTTCAACATCAACGGCCTGCGCGCCCGGCTGCACCAGCTCGAGGCGCTGATCGAAGCCCACCAGCCGCTGGTGATCGGCCTGCAGGAAACCAAGGTGCATGACGACGAGTTTCCCCGCGAGGCGGTCGAGGCGATGGGCTATCACGTCCACTACCACGGCCAGAAGGGCCACTACGGCGTTGCGCTCATGTGCCACAAGACGCTCTGCCCAAACGGGCCGGAAGAGGTCTTCTTCGGCCTGCCCGGCGACGGCGAGGAGTCCCAGCGCCGTCTGATCGGTGTGCGTCTGCGCACCGCCGACGGCGAGGCGCTGACCGTGTGGAACGGCTACTTCCCTCAGGGCGAGAACGTCGATCATCCCACCAAGTTTCCCAACAAGCGCGAGTTCTACGCACAGCTGATCGCGCTGCTGCAGGAGCGGCATCGCCCCGACGAGCGGCTGGTGGTGATGGGGGATTTCAACATCTCACCCGAGGACATCGACATCGGCATTGGCGAGGACAACCGCAAGCGCTGGCTGCGCGAAGGCAAGACCAGCTTCCAGCCCATAGAGCGGGAGTGGCTCGGAACGCTCAAGGCGTGGGGACTCAGCGACAGCTATCGGGTGCGTTATCCAGAGGTGGACGACCGCTTCAGTTGGTTCGACTATCGCTCCCGCGGTTTCGAACGCGAGCCCAGGCGCGGCCTGCGCATCGACTATATCCTGGTCACGGCACCGCTCTCCGAGCGCGTGCGCGATGCTGGCATCGACTACGACCTGCGCGGCATGGAGCGCCCTTCCGACCACGCCCCGGTGTGGACCGAATTCGAACTCTGAGCCGTTCCTGACCCACTGGCTCTCGGCTTGCTAGCGAGTCGAGAGCCAGTGCGGATCGACTTCCGCCCCACGGCGCTGGGCTTGCTGCATAGCCTCCTGCGCCAGCTCGAGCCGCCCCCAGCCATTGGCCAGCAGCGCCAGGCGCTGCCAGTCATCGCCTTTCTCGCTGCGCTGTGCCACCTCGCGCCAGGCCGCGAGCGCCCGTTCTCGATCGCGGGCCTGCTCCCAGGCGCGAGCCAGCAGGCGCCGGTTATCCAGGGTATCGGGCAGCGCCTCATCGTCCAACGCCGCTTCGAGATGTTCCGCGGCTCGGGCCGGTGTACCAGCGATCAGATGCAATTCGATGCGCTGACGCAGGTCCGCCTCGTTGCGCAACACCCCCAGGCGCCAGCCGGCTTCCCAGATGGCCGCAGCGCGCTGGGTATCGCCCAACCCCTGAGCCAGTGCCGTCGCCCGTCGCCAGGCCTCGGGCGGAGCCTCGGCCCCCAGGGCAGTCTCCAGCCTTGCCAGGGCCTCTTCGCCGCGCCCGGCGTGCTGGAACACGCTGGCAGCCAGCATCTGACGTCGCTCATCGGGAGCGGGGTCGTCCGCCAGCGCACGCTCGACCCAACCCGCGGCATCTTCCCAACGCTCCAACTCTGCCAGAGCACGGGCCAGGCGCCAGCTGTCATCGGTACTGCCGTCGTGGCGTTCATGCCAGTCGAGCCACAGCGCCACTGCCTCTTCGGTCTGCCCTGCCGCCAGACGCAGGCGGGCCTCTTCGCGCAGCCAGCGATCACGCTGACGCGTCGGCGCCTCCTGCACCCGGCGTGCCTGACGCAGCTGATCGGCAGCAGATTCGCTGCGCCCCATATCGGCTTCGGCCCCCGCCGCCAGTTGGCGGTACAGCGCACCGGCCCAGCGGTCGGCGGCATTGCCGCCTTCCAAACGCTGGGCCTGCGAGCGTGCGCGCTCGGCGACTCTGTCATGCTCACCCTGCTGCAGCTGACGCTGGAGCTGTTCCAAGTCAGCGATGACGTCGCCTGGAAGTGCCGGCGCATCGGCATGGGCAACAGCGGTCAGCAGCAGGCCGGCACAGGCGATCAGGCGAATTGCAGCGCGCATCCTCATGGCCTCACCTCAGTTGGAACTCGAGACGTTGCCGCGCCCGACGCACGCCGCTAGCCGGCTCGAACTGCCAGCGCGCCACGGCCTGCTCGGCGGCAGAATCGAAGACGTTACGCGGCTGCGACTCGACCACACGAATGGACGAACGATCGACGCTACCGTCGGGACGGATCAGGAACTGCAACTCCACATGCCCTTCCAACCCTCGACGCTGGGCGCGGGATGGATATTCCGGCGGCACGCGGCTGGTCGGCGCTATTTCACCCACATCCACCGGGCCCGACTCGGCAGGCGCCGCCTGCTCGGTGGTCGGCCCCTCCTGCGCAGCACTGGGCGCTGCCGCAGGCGGGCTCGGAGCAGGTGCTGGTTCGGGAGCCGGCTGTGGCGCCGGCTCGGGTCGCGGCTCCGGCCTCGGCTCAGGCGGCGGTTCAGGCTGCACCTCGGCAAGCTCGGGCAGGGTGGTGTCGAGTTCCACCGTCTCCTGCGGCTCTGGCGGCAACTCCGGCTCCGGCATGGCAATCGAGCTCTCCAGTGGCGGCAGCGGCTCCGGCTGCGGCGGTGGAGTGGCCTCTACCTGCGGGGGCGGCGGCTCGGCACTGGACTCGACCGTCTCCTCCTGCACCGGCTCCGGCGCCTCGACCATGCTCATGGTCATGCTGACGTCGACCACGTCGAACTCCTCCTCCGGAGGTGTCACCAGCAGCGCCAGCAGCCAGAACAGCAGCAGCGCCAGCGCCACGCCGCCCAGCGAAGAAAAAGGGATGCGCGTCACGACCGACTCCGGCTGGCGGCGACGGCCACCTGCTCCACGCCGGCCTCGCGAATGCGGTCCATCACTTCGATCAGCAGCCCGGTGGTGGAGTCGCGATCGGCCTGGATCACCACCGAGCCGTCTTCGCTCACCAACCCAGCCACCTCGTTACCCACGCGGTGCAGGTCGACGGCACGACCATCGACCCATACCGCCCCTTCGGGTGTGATGGCTACCATCACCTGTGCATCGGGTCGCGGCGTGGCGGCGCTGGATTCGGGTCGCTCGATCTCCACTCCGCTCTCCTTGATGAAGCTGGTGGTGACGATGAAGAAGATCAGCATGATGAAGACAACGTCCAGCATCGGGGTCAGGTTGACCTCGCTGGCCTCGCTGTCATCGGCGCCAACTCGGCGTCTACGCATCGGTATCCTCCACGGCGCGGGCCAGGCGGTCGTGCAGCCGCTGGTCCTCGCGTCGAATGATCTGCTCGAGGCGGCTGGTGAACAGCAGCCCCACTACCGCCACGGCCATGCCGGTCAAAGTCGGCAGGGTTGCGCGGGCCACGCCATCGGCCATGGCGCGGGCCTGACTGGTATCGGTCATCGCCAGGCTGTCGAACACGGCGATCATACCGGTCACGGTGCCCAGCAAACCGAGCAGCGGGCACAGCGCCACCAGCAGCTTGAGCCACGGCAGCGGACGCCGCAGCCGTCCGATCAGCTCGCGCGCCCAGACCTCGCGCAGGGTCAGGGCACTCCAGCTCAGGTGATCCTGACGCGCCGCCCAGCGTGCGATAAGGGCACGCCTGGCCCGGCGATAGGTGAGGCGGAAATACCACACCCGCTCCAACGCCAGGCTGAACAGCACCATCGCTACCAGGGCAATCACCACCAGCACCGAGCCGCCGGCCTCGACCAGGCGCTCCAACGGCTCAAGGCCCCCTATCTCAAGCCAAGGCGGCATCGCGACGCGCGCTCCCGGTGACGCCATCGGGCCCTTGCGGGCGATGTTCGAGCTGCTCGGCCAGGGCCGCACTGGCCTGCCCCTCGACCAGACCCGCCAGATGGCGGCTGCGACCGGCAAGGGCGGTGTATGCAAACAGCAGCGGCACGGCGGTGATCAGCCCCAGCACTGTCGTCACCAGTGCCTGGCTGATACCGCCCGCCATCAGTTGCGGGTCGCCGGTGCCGAACACGGTGATGGCCTGGAAGGTGACGATCATGCCGGTGACGGTGCCAAGTAATCCCAGCAGCGGCGCCACCGCCGCCAGCAATTTGACCAACGGCTGGCCACGCTCCAGGCGCGGCAGCTCGGCTAGCACCGCTTCGTCGAGGCGAGCCTCCAGCGCTTCCGGCACGGGATCGTCGTGCAGCGCACGGAAGCGCTGCAGCACGCGGCCGAGCGGGTTGTCCTCGCGCAGCGTGGTGAGGTCACGCAGCTGGCGACGCATGGCCAGCGTCACCCGCAACAGGTAGGCGTACTGAAGCAGCGCGACCAGCAGGCCGAGAGCGCCGAGCCCCACCACCACGTAGCCGACTGCTCCACCCTGGTGGAAACGCTCGATCAGGCTCGGACGTTGGGCCAACGCCGAGATGACCTGCCCACGGGTAGGATCGAGCGCCAGCAAGCGCGACTCTCCGCCATGAAAAGCTGCCAGGCTGGTAGCCACTTCCCGCGGCGTGCGCTCGATCACCGACAGCGTCTGGCCATCGGCGCCACGACGCAACAACTCTCCCTCGGTGAAGGCAGCAAAATCCCCCAGTCGCACCACATCTCTTGGCGCAAGCTCACCGCTGACCGACGCCACCGGCGCCTCGAAGCGGACCACTCGAGCGGTATCGGCGGTCAGCGCCACCAGACGGTCGGCGAACACTTCGAGGTGCTCGAGCTCGAGAACCTCGGCATCGTCGAGCCGCGGCGGCAACGCCGCGCCCCCTACCGTCAACCAGCTATCGGCCAGATCGTCACGCAGCTCGCCGCTGTGGCGGGCAAGCGAGGCCAGCACGGCTTCGAGATCGTTGCCCTGCTCCTGCTGGCGGGCTTCGAGCTCGGCCTGTCGCTCGCCCAGCACCTGGGCCTCGGCCTGCAGCTCGGCGTGGCGAGCTTCCGCCTGATCGTGGGCAGCACGCGCCTCCTCAAGGGCGGCCTGCAGGGCGCTGCGGTCCTCGAGAAGCTCGGCCAGTCGCGCCCGGTCCCGGGCTTCGGCGGCTTCACGCTCGGCGCGCAGGGTAGTCAGCGGCTCGGACTGAGCCATGACCGGGGCTGTCAGAAAAATGGCGATAAGCAACCCCGCCGTGAGAGAAACCGAATAGCGCAGCGCCTTCATGCGTCATCCTCCCGACTCTGTTCGACCGGCTGCGTGATCGGCAGCGTGAGCAGCTCAGGCGAACGGCGATCCCGGGCGATGCGCAGACCATTGCGCACTTCTCGACGCTCAGCCTCATCGAGCGGTGCCCAACTGCCGCTGTCGGCACGCCAGACTCGGCCTGCGCGGCCGTCAGGAGTCAGGTAATAGAAGCCCACGCGCCCAAGACGCAGGTAATCCACCTCGCGGCGCGAGTCGCCCTCGCCGAGATAACCGCGCCAGGCATCGACCTCACGGCCGTAATCCAGCTCGGCACGCCACGCAGAGACGATCCGCTCCCAACGCTCGGCGCTGGAGAGCTCGTCGCCCTGGGAGCGCAGGCTGGCGACCCGCGCCAGCCGCTCTTCGCGCAGGAACGGCATGTCGCCATCGACCCACTGCTCGAGTCGCTCGATCAAGCGCTCCTGCAGCACGGGCAAGGCCTCGCGGGTTTCCGCCAAGGTATCGAGTGCCGCCTCACGGCGATCCAGTGTCTCGGCCAAGCGCTCGTTGCGCGGTGCGAGTTCGGCGTTCTCCCGCGTCAGACGACGCTCGGCACGCTCGAGCTCGCGCAGCTCCTCAAGCATGGCACGGGCTTCGTCATCTGCGGCGTCGATGCTCGCCTGAAGCTCGGCCTGGCTACGCTGGGCCTCACGCGACTCCTGGTACAGCTCGGGGTCGGCGGACGCCGAGGCGGCCAAACCCAGCCAGAGTATTGCCCCCCAGAGGCATGGATGGCGAAACGGTCTCACGATTTGACTCCCGGCAAGAAACTCGTTGAACAGGCAATCCGCCCTGTGAACAGGCCAAGACGATGCCATAAATGATAACCGTTATCAATGAAATCGACGCATCGCTTGCTCATCATCGCAGATAAATAATAATGCTTATCATTGAGATTGTAAGGACAAACGCTATACTGCCCTCATCCATCCCCCCCACATCAGGACTGGCACTGTCGCGCCCATGCCATTGCATATTCATGCCGCTATCGCTGCCTCGGCTTGCCATGGCAACCACCACCCAGCCAATCTCTGCATCATATGCGGATCGATGGCATGACGTTGGCCACCGCCGTCTGCCAGCACACCTCCCGCGACCTCCGGACCTATGGGGAGCGCTACGGGATCGACTACCGTTTTCCCACGCAACCTCCGGCTGCGGCTGGGCAGGCCGTACTTCGCGGACGCATCCTCGAGCTTGCCCCGGCGACCGGCATGCAGTTGGTGGCCTCGGACATCGAAGTGCTGCAGCGCTACGACTCCTGCTCGCACCGCCCTGCCCCGCTGTCGATCATCGTCATGCTGGAAGGAAGGGCGAAGATCGGTCTAGGTGAGCAGCGCCTTGCGTTCACCACCGGCATGGCCCTCAGCGTGCGCCTGGACGAACGCAACGGCCTTCAGGCGATGCAGCTTCCCAACCAGCGCATCCGCGCCCTGACCCTGGCACTGGATGCGCCGCGCCTGGCCGCAACACTGGGCGGCAAGTCGCTTAGGCCAGGCTCGAGCCTGCACTGCTGGCAATTACCCCCAGGCCTGAGACAACAGCTGGAGCAGGCTCTGGATTCCCCACTTTCCGCTACAGCTGCACGCCTACAATGGCAAGGTCTGGCGCTTCAGCTGTTGGCCCACGGCCTGCCACCAGAGCTGGACGCATCCTCCGCCCGGCTTTCTCCCGGGGAGTGGCAGCGCCTGGAGCGTGTCCGCGAACAGTTGCAAAGCTGCCCGGCACGCTCGCACAGCCTGTCAGCGCTGGCCGAACTGGCCGCCATGAGCCCCGCCACTCTGCGTCGCAAGTTCCAGGCGGTATACGGCTGCTCCGTCTTCGATTTTCTGCGCGAACGGCGTCTCGAACTCGCCCGCGAACTATTGCTGCAAGGCCACGGTATCGAGCGCGCCGCTCAGTGTGCTGGCTATCGGCATGCCAACAACTTCACCACGGCCTTCCGCCAACGCTACGGTTACCCACCAAGTTCTCTGCGCGGTGCAGGTTGAGCGACGCGCAGAGAAAACTGAGCATGCGACAGAGGACGACAACATCCTGGGCGAGGAATAATTCTCATTACCCCACGAGATGACATTCCGCAGAGGAACCACCATGCCGACACCTCGCCCACTGGCACTGAGCATTGCACTCGTGTCTGCCCTCGTCGCCAGCCATGCCCAAGCCCAACGGCCCGAGGAGGCACAGACAGAAACCCTGGAGGCCATGACCATTACCGGGCAGGCTGCGACCAAGACCGAGACGCCGTTCGTCGAAACGCCACAGTCGACTTCCACCATCGAGCGCGAAGAGTGGGAAAGCCGCGGCGCCCAAACCGTGCAGCGCGCTCTGGACTACACTCCAGGCGTTTTTACCAACCAGATCGGCGCCTCCAACCGCTTCGACTACTTGGTGCTGCGCGGCTTCTCCGACGGCAGCCTGAGCAATACCTTCCTCGATGGACTCAAGCTGATGGGGGATACCAACTCACATAGCTCGATGACCATCGACCCGTGGTTTCTCGACAGCATCGAGATCGTGCGCGGGCCTGCATCAGTACTCTATGGTCAGGCTTCGCCGGGAGGCGTCGTCGCTCTCACCAGCAAGCGCCCGCAGTTCGAGCAGGGTGGCGAAGTGCGCCTATCCACAGGCAACAACGCCCAGCGCAGCGTCGCCTTCGATCTGACGGGACCACTGGGCGAGCAGCAGCGCGTCGCCTACCGACTCGTCGGCCTGGCCAGGGCCGCCGACACCCAGTTCGGCCCAGTGGAAGAGGAACGCTATGCCATCTCACCCTCACTGACCTGGGACCTCAACGACGCTACCAGCCTGACGCTCAAGGCCTACCTACAGCAGGATCCCGAGGGGGGCTATCATGCTGGCCTGCCCTATGAAGGTACCGTGGTGGACCGCGGCGGCCGACGCATATCCAATAATTTCTTCGAGGGAGAAGACGAGTACGACAAGTACCAGCGCACCCAACGACTGCTGGGCTACGAACTCGAGCACCGCTTCAACGAGGCTTGGACAGGACGTCAGCGGCTGAATTATCTCAACGCCGACGTGACGCTGAATCAGGTCTATGCCTACGGCTGGATGCCCGGCAGCGACAGCGAGCTGATCCGCTACTACTCGGGCGCAGATGAATCCCTGGAAGCCTGGACCCTCGACAACCAGCTCGAAGCCAGCCTGTCCACCGGCTTCATCGACCATACCGTGCTGGTCGGCGCCGACTATCAACGGCGCGACAATCGCGTTGAGTGGCCCTCCGGCATGTTCCCCAATGTCGATGCCTTCGACCCCCAATACGGCGCCGGGCCGATCGCCATGTACGCCCCCACGCGTGAGGACCATGAACTCCGCCAGACCGGCATCTACCTGCAGGATCAAATGGCCCTGGGCAACTGGCGGCTGACGCTCGGCGGACGCTACGACTGGGTGGACATCACCAATACCAACCTCGACAGCAACGACACCAGCGAACTCGACGACACCCAGTTCAGCGGCCGTGCCGGCCTGCTCTACCTGTTCGACAACGGCATGGCCCCCTACCTCAGCTACTCTACCGCCTTCACGCCGACCAGCTTCGTCGATGCCGAGGGCGACCTGCTCCCGCCAATGGAGGGCAGGCAGGTCGAGACCGGCCTGAAGTATCAGCCGGCGGGAACCCGGGATCGCTACAGCGCAGCGCTGTTTCAGATCAACCAGGAGAACGTAGCCACTAAGGAGCAGCCCATCGATCCCTATCGCGCCGTGGGCGAGATCGAATCCAAGGGGCTCGAGCTCGAGGCGTACACCCATCTGACCGACAGCCTGAGGCTGCAGGTGGCCTACAGCTATACCGACATCACCTACAAGCGCAGCGACGACGGCAATGAGGGCAATCGCGCCATCTATGCACCGCGTCACCAGGCCAGCCTATGGGGTCATTACGTCTTCCAGAACGGTACGCTGGCAGGACTCGATGCCGGATTCGGGGTACGTCATTACGCCGATATCCAGGCTGATCGCGCCAACACTGCCCGGGTGCCGGCATACACGCTGGTCGACGCGACCCTAGGCTACGATCTCGGTGGTCTCGGCCTCGACGGCATGAGCGCACGCCTCAACGTCACCAATCTCACCAACGAAGAGTACGTCGCCTCGTGCAACTCGCTCGAGTTCTGCTACTTCGGCGCCGAGCGCGGCGTGCTCGGCACGCTGAGCTACGCGTTCTGACCCTTGATGCAGTCCAACCCAAACGCAGACACCCGGCCCAGCGACCGGGTGTCTTGCTCAAGACCATGACGCATCACCAGCGATAGGTGAGGCTGCCGATCACGCTGCGCGATTCGCCATAGAAGCACCAGTAGTCGCAGCCGCTGACGTACTCTTCGTTGGTGAGATTGTTGACGTTGAGCTGCGCAGTCCAGCTCTCGTCGAGGTCGTAGCTCAGCTTGGCATCATAGAGCGTGTAGGACGGGACTTCGGTGTCGCTGTATTGCGGCAGGTCAACGCTGTCGCCCACATAGCGCACCCCACCGCCGATGCTGAGACCCGCCAGCATTTCCGAATCGAAACCGTAGTCGAGCCACAGCGAAGCTTGGTGGCGAGGGATCAGGCCGGCACGCAGATTCGTCGCCTCAGGACTGATATCGACGCGGGTGTCGGTATAGGTATACGCCGCGGTTAGCTGCAGTTGGTCGGTGACATAGCCGACACCCTCGAGTTCGAAGCCGCGGGAACGGCGCTCGCCACCCTGCCTGGAACTGGCCTCCCCGCTGGTATAAAGGGTGTTGCTCTCCTTGAGATCGAACACGGCGGCATTGACGTAGCCGTCTAGCCAGTTCGGCGCATACTTCACGCCCAGCTCCCACTGCTCCCCCTCGCTGGGCACGTAGGCGTTGCCACCCGGGTCGCTGCCGACCAGAGGACTGAAGGATTCGCTATAGCTAAGGTAGGGTGACAGGCCATGATCGCCCAGGTACATGACACCACCCGTAAAGGAGAGCTGGGAGTCACTGAAGTCCTGATCGGCACTGCCTTCTGCTCGATTGGTCACGTCGACGCTATCGCGCCGCAGTCCGGCCAGAAGGATCCAGCGATCCTGCAGCGTCAACTGATTCTGCACGTAGAAGCCAAGCTGCTCCTTGCCCTCTTCGTGCCGAGTGTGAATGTTCGCCGGCGTGAAGTTGCCGTATCGAGGGGCAAAGATGTCGATCGGAGCGAAAGCAAAGTTGTCGCCGTTGCCGTATTCGACATCGAATTTCTGGTAGTCGAGACCCACCAGCAGCGTATTTTCGGTGCTCTCGGTGTACCAGTTGGCCACCATCCGGTTGTCGACGGTAAAGGCATCGTAGCTACCGTCGCGATAGGTCAGACCACGCGCCCCCTGTCTGTCGTCCAGCATCCAGAACAGGTAGGCCCCTCGTAGCAGCATGTCGAACTCGCTGTAGCGCAGGTTCTGCTGGAAACGCCAGGTATCGCTGACTTCGTGCTCGAGTTCGTACCCCAATGACAGCTGGGTCACCTCACGTCGATCGTAGCCCGGCTCGCCCAGGTTGGTGCCACGCGGAACGCGACCGAACGGTGTGTTTTCGAGCGTTCCGTAAGGCAGATAGAAACCGTTGGTCGGCGTGCCATGGTCGCGCATGTAGCTGCCGAGAAGCGTGATGGACGTCCTGTCGCTCAGGTCGACCTCGAGACTGGGCGCGAGGTAGACCCGCTGGTTGTCGGTTCCGTCGATGTCGCCGTCCCCTTCTCGGAACAGCCCGACCATGCGGTAGCGCACGTCGTCACGCTCACCCACCGGGCCGGAGCTGTCGATACCAAGTTGACGATGGCCCTTGTTGCCGCCTTGCAGCGACAGCAGGCCGCGCGCATCCTCAGTGGGTCGCTTGCTGATGGCGTTGATCACCCCGCCAGGGGGCGCCTCACCATAGAGGATCGAGGCCGGCCCCTTGAGCACCTCGATTCGCTCCAAACCGAAGGGCTCGGTCTGCCACCAGAAATAGCCCCCTTCACGAAAGAGGCGCAGGCCGTCCTGATAGGTGGAGTTCTCGCCGCTGAAACCGCGCAGAAAGAACCAGTCGGCCTTGGTATCACGCCCATAATGGCCGGCCAGCACCCCACTGCGATAGCGCAAGGCTTCGTCGTACTTCGTGACGGCGCGGGTCCCGAGCTCCTCCTCCGTCACCAATGAAACGGACCGTGGCGTTTCCAACGCCGGCGTATCGGTCTTCAGCGCCGTGCCGACCACCACCAGGGTTTCGGCCTTGAGAGCTTGCTCGGCAAACGCCTGAGGCACCACGCCTGACAGCGCACCCCCTAACGTGAGCCCAAGTGAAAGACGCACCGCCTGAGCCAGTGCATTCGGCTGAGAAGGAGGGCGAGTATGGGACATGGAAGCGACCTCTCGGAGGCTATGACAGAACAGAGTGGGAATCAGCGGTTGGCACGCGCATCCAGATAATACTGAGTGTCGAATGTAAATTTACATCATAGATCATTTCAAATCATTTGATAAATAAAATGCAAACCATTATCGTTGGCAGCCTTGACGAACAGACTGTTCTCTCCGCCGCGGTGACGTAAAAAAGCCCATCAGTAAGCAAGGGAATGACCCCATGACCCACAAGACACCTATCGCCTGGCTGGCACCCGCGATACTCGGTTCCACCCTGCCCGGACTGGCCATTGCCCAGACCTCTGACGAAGCCGCCACTTCGCCCGATCTTTCGCCCGTGGTGGTAACCGCGACCCGCAACCGCAGCCAGGCAGGAGAAACGCCCCAGAAGGTCACCGTCATCACCCGCGAGCAGATCGAGCAGCAGTTGGCCATAACCCAGGACCCCGGCCAGGTACTGAGCAACCTGATTCCATCCTACTCGCCGAGCCGTCAGAAGCTCTCCAATACCGGCGAGACCTTCCGCGGTCGGTCGCCGTTGTTCCTGGTCGATGGAGTGCCGCAGTCAACCCCGCTGCGCGATGGTGCTCGAGACAGCTACACCATCGACTTGGCGATGGTCGAGCGCATCGAAGTGATCCACGGTGCCAGCGCCGAGCATGGCCTGGGCGCCACCGGTGGCATCATCAACTTCGTCACCCGGCGCGGCAGCGGAGAGGGGATCAACCAGCATGCAGGAGTCAGCCTGACCAGTGACGACAACTTCGAGTCCGAGGGCTTCGGCTACAAGCTCGACTACCGGCTGAGCGGCCATAGCGGCGCCTGGGAATACCTGGGCGCCATTAGCCGCCAACAGCGCGGCGTCTTTTTTGACGGCAACGACGAGATCGTGGGTATGGCCTACCCAGGGGAGCTGCAAAACTCCATCAGCCATGACCTGTTCGGCAAGCTCGGCTACTGGATCGACGACAACCAGAATATCGAGATATCACTCAAGCATTTCGACCTAGAGGAAGGCGACGACTACGTCCCCGTGGTCGGTGATCGAGCGGCGGGCATTCCCACCACGGCACGGCGGGGTACCCCAGTAGGCGATCCCGGCTACAATCGGGTCAGCATGGCTAACCTCGCCTATTCACACGACGACTGGCATGGCAATGCACTCAATGCCCAGCTCTATCGTCAGCGTTTTCGGGCCCAATTCGCTACCACGCCCTTCTTCCCCTACCTAGATGCCGCCGGTGATTCCCACTACGACCAGACTCGTAACGAATCGGATAAGCTGGGCGCCAAGTTCACCATGAGTCGTGACGGCCTGCTGGAGGAGCGTCTAAAACTGACCACCGGCATCGACATACTGCAGGACGAGACGCGCCAGATGCTGGCGCATACCGGCCGCACCTACGTCCCGGAAACCCGGTTTCGCAACTACGCGGCCTTCGTACAAGGCGACCTCAGCCTGACGGACTCCCTAAGTCTGCACGGCGGGGCACGCTACGAATATGCCGAGCTCAATGTCGACGACTTTTCGACCATCGACCGCAGCAACGTCATGCAAGACAACGTCAGCGTGGCCGGTGGCACACCCACCTTCAACGAGACCCTGTACAACCTGGGAGTGGTCTACCAAGCCACCGCCTGGGCTCAGCTCTATGCCAACTATTCCCAGGGTTTCGGTATGCCAGATGTAGGGCGGGTGTTACGAGGTATCGATACTCCCGGACGGGATATCGACTCACTGCTGCAGTTGCAGCCAATCGTCACAGACAACCGCGAAATCGGCGCACGCTTCGACTGGGGGCGCTACGGCCTCGAACTGAGCTACTACGAGTCCGACTCCGATTATGGCGAGCGTCTCACCGATGAAAGCGGTGTCTTTGTCGGCAGCCGCGAGCGCACCGAGATCCAGGGCGTGGAAATCACCGGTGAAATGCGACTCGGAGACGCCCACGACCTGAGCCTTTCGTACACTCATGCCGAAGGTAAATCGGACACTAGTGGCGACGGTCGTGTCGATACCAAACTGACGGGAATCAATATTGCGCCGGATACGCTGCGCTTTGGCTGGAGCGCGGCCTGGAACGATCGCCTTACCTCGCACCTGCAGGCCAGCTACTATTTCGACCGCAGCGTAGATGATCCGGCGCTCGAATTCGACGGCTACGGCCTGATCGATGCATCGCTGGGCTACCGTCTGCCTGCCGGCAGGCTCTCCTTCGGCGTCGAGAACCTGACCGACAAGCAGTACATCACCTACTACTCGCAGTCGGCACGAGCCAGCGACGAATATTACTTCGCCGGCCGCGGCCGCACCTTCACCATCGGCTATCAACTGGACTTCTGAATCCTCGCCCTTCCGGGCCTGGCTTACTGCTTGACGGCGCCTGTGGGCGCCGCTTTTTTTAACGCCAGCGGTAGAGCAGGTAGACGAAGAATGGGGCACCGATGCCAGCGACGAAGATCCCTGCCGGCAGGTCCCGCGGCAGGAAAGCGATACGTCCCAGCAGGTCGGCGAGCAGCACGATCAGTGCGCCAATCAGCGCCGTGGCCGGCACTAGGCCGGTATGGCGGGACGCCACCAGCCGGCGGGCGATATGCGGTGCGAGCAGGCCGACGAAGCTCAATCCGCCGGCGAACGCTACCGCCGCTCCGGCCAGTGCCACGACCAGCAGCAGCAGCGCCAGCCGGGTACGCCGCACCGACGCCCCCAACCCAGTGGCCAGTTCGTCCCCCAGCGCCAACGCATCCAGACGCCGCGCCAGCACCAGGGCCAGCGGCAAACCCACCAGCGCCCAGGGCGCCAGCCCCGCCACGCTGCGCCACTGAGCGGCATAGAGGCTGCCGGTAAGCCACACATAGGCCTGCATGGCCGTGGTATCGGTGGCAAGCACCAGCACCAGGGTGGTACCCGCGCCGAGTGCAGCAGCCAGGCCGATGCCGATCAGCACCAGGCGGGTGGGCGTCACGCCGCGCCCGCTGAGAGCAAGAATCACCAGCGTCACCGTCAGCGCACCTGCCAGCGCCACCCAGGGCAGCCAGGCCTCGCCCAATACCGCTCCGCCCAGCGCCAGGAAGCTCACCGCCGCCAATGCCGCACCACCGGTGATGCCGATCACATCGGGTGACGCCAAGGGATTGCGCACCAGCCCCTGCAACAACAGGCCGGCCACCCCCAGGCACGCACCGACGAGCACCGCCAACACGACCCGCGGCAGACGAATCTCATGCACGATCAGAGCGATGTCGCTGCGGGCGGGATAAAGCAGCGCCTCCAGCACCGCCCCAGGCGACGTCGCCTGACTGCCGAGGCTCAGCGAAGTCAATGCGCTGGCGGCGAGAGCCAGGGCGAGCAGCAACGTCACGACCAGGGTGCGGTGCTCGACACGTAGCGACAGGCGCCCGCGGGCAAGGCGCATCACGACGGCAGCATTCATGGTGCGAAGCTCCGACGCCTGGCGAGATAGAGGAAGAACGGCGTGCCGAGCAGCGCCGTCATCACCCCCACCGGTACCTCCTGAGGCGGCATCAGCAAACGTGCCAGGGTGTCGGCAGCGAGCAGCAGGCCGCCACCGAGCAAGGCGCAGCCGGGCAGCACCCAGCGATGGTCGCGACCGAACAGTGCGCGCACCATGTGCGGCACGATCAAGCCCACGAAGCCGATCAAGCCAGCCAGTGCCACCGAGCCACCGGCCAGCACGATCACCGCCACGCCAGCCAGCAGCCTGACCCAGCCGGTACGTTGGCCCAGCCCCTTGGCAACTTCGTCGTCGAGGATCAATAGATTGAGCTGACGCACCATCAGTGCGCAGAGCACGGCCGTGACCAGGAAGAACGGTAGCAGTGGCATCAAGACATCCAGACCGCGCCCCGCCACCGAGCCGGCCAGCCATAGCAGCAGGCTTTCGAAGCCGTCCTGATCGACGATCAGCAGGCCCTGGGCAAGCGAAACGAACAGCGCCGTGACCGCCACGCCACCCAGTACCGTCCGCAACGGCGAAAGACCGCCACTCCGCTCACGCCCCAGCAACGCAACCAGCAACGCCGCCATCAAAGCCCCGAAGAAGGCCACCCACACCAGTGCCAGTGGCGAGCGCAACGCAAAAAAACTGCTCGCTATCACCACGAAACACATCGCTCCGGCATTGATGCCGAGTATGCTCGGCGCTGCCAAGGCATTGCGCGTCAACGTCTGCGTCAGAGCACCGGCTACCGCCAGGCTGGCACCAACCACGCTCGCGATCAGCGCCCTCGGCAGGCGCTCGGTGCGCAGAATGAGGTGCTCCATCGAGCCCGGATCGGGCGCTACGAAGGCATCGATGAGACTGCCCGGGGCAATCTCGGTGGCGCCGAGCAGCAGGCTGCCCAGGGCGGCAAGAAGCGCCACCATCGCCACCAGCGACAGGCCAATCCAGCGCGACGCAGGTGTACTCAGCACGCTCCGCCCTCCCCCGTCTGCCGCTCGTCGACGAAACCATAGTGTTCATAGAGTTCATCCAGCAAGCGATGGGCAGCGAGGATGCCTGCCCCCATGTTCCAGATCACCGGGTCGACGTAGTAGACACGCCCCGCCTGAACCGCTTCCAGGCGCTGCCACAGCGGGTGAGATGTCCACTCTCGGTGCAGTTCGGCTACCGCCGGCTCGTCGCGCATGAAAACGAAAATGGCATCGGCGTCCATGGCCGGCAGGCTCTCACGGCTTACCAGCTTGACGCCCCAGCCGCTGCGCCACTGTCCTGATGGCCTCAGGAAGCCCAGTTGATCGAGGATGTGGCGAGCAAAGCCGTCGTAGTACAAACGTGCGTGATCGCTGCGAAAGTTGGCCACCGAAACCCGCTGCGGCCAGGCATCGCCCAGTTGTGCCTCGGCACGACAGCGAAAATCGGCAACCCGGCCCCGCCACTCGGCCAGCAGCACCTGCGCTTCAACCTCGCGACCGGTGGCCTCGCCCATCAGTTCGAGCAGCGCCTCGAAGTCGTGAGCGGTATCGGCAATCAGCGTCGGCGCAATGCGCGAGAGCAGCGGATAGAGGCCGGCATGGCGGTAGCCAACCCCGACCACCAGCTCGGGCGCGAGCCCCGCCAGCGCTTCCAGGTCCGGCTGGGTTTCCAGCCCCAGATAGCGTACCCGCTCGGGCAGCTCTTCACGCAGGTAGCGATACATGGGGCGCTCCAACCACGACTCGACCACGCCCACCGGCTCGAGCCCTAGGGCCAGGGCGCTGTCGGTGGCGCCCTGGTAGAGCGTCACGATGCGCACTGGGCGCTCTTCCTGCGATTCCTGGGCACCGACACCTGCAGCTGGCAAAAGGGCCAGTAGGCCCAACAGCAGGACACACAGAGATGGCCTCATGGGCAGAGATGGCCTCACGGAAAGCACTCGAAGCTGAATAGACACGAAGGCGGCGAAAGTGACACACTTACGCCTTTTAATGCAAACCATTATCGTAAAGGATACGATTCCTGAATGCCCACCCACCGCCTGTGCAGCGAGAACCTAAGCGTCGGCTACGAGAATCGTCTGGTGCTCGAGAGCGTGGACTTTCGTGTCGCCGAGGGCCGCCTCACGGTGCTGCTGGGACCCAACGGCAGCGGCAAGTCCACGCTGCTCAAGACGCTGGCCCGGACGCTGACACCTCTGCGAGGCCGTGTTCTGCTCGATGGGCACGATATTCATCATCATCGCACCCGCGAGGTGGCCCAGAGGCTAGGCATCCTGCCCCAGAGCCCCAGCGCACCGGAAGGTTTGAAGGTACGCGAGCTGGTCGGTATGGGACGCTTTCCCTACCAGAGGATCTGGCGCCAGTGGTCGCAGGAGGACGAACGAGCGGTAAGCGAGGCCATGTCTCTCGCACAAGTGACCGAGTTCGCCGAACGCCCCGTGGATGCCCTCTCCGGCGGTCAGCGTCAGCGCTGCTGGATCGCCATGGTGCTGGCCCAGGAGACCGACCTCATCCTGCTCGACGAGCCGACCACATTTCTCGATCTCAAGGTGCAGGTCGACCTGCTGGAGCTGCTGGTACGGCTGGCCCACGAGCGTAGCCGTACCCTGCTGGTGGTCCTCCACGATCTCAATCTGGCCGCCGCTTATGCCGACGTGCTGGTGATGATGCGTGCCGGACGCGTGGAGCATCGCGGCTCTCCCGACGACGTCTTCACCGCCGCCAACCTGAAACAGGTCTTCGGCCTCGACGCCGCAGTGATGCGCGCCCCCAACACCGGGAGACTGGTTTGCGTACCGGCCCTGGGGGGAACCGCAGCGCGGGGAACCATTAGGGAGGAAACACCGGCATGAGTGACGCCCGCCGCTTTTGCACGCGTGGAAGCCTGGCATGCGGTGCTCCCCAAAGAGGGCACGCTGCACTCATGACCTCGGCTCGAGTCATGTCATGCCCGTAATGCTGCTTTGCGGTTTTCGCCGCAGGATACACTCTCGATGCCTGGCCGGAATGCTCAGCTGGCTATGGCTGGGTTGGCTATGGTTGGCAGCCGCCCCGGCAGTGGCCGGCGACAATACACGCGTTGCCACTCTCGACTGGACGCTGGCCGAAACTCTGGTCGCCCTTAGCGAACCTCCCGAAGCGGTGGCTCAGGTAGAGGACTATCACAGCTGGGTCGGCGAGCCCAGGCTGCCAAGCGACGTCTCAGACATCGGGCTTCGCTCTCAGCCCAATGTCGAACTGCTGGCCCACCTAGCCCCTGTGAACATCCTCATCTCCCCGATGTTCAGCCGATTGGCGCCTCGACTCGAGAGGATCGGCGCGGTCGATACCAAAGAGCTCTACACACCCCAGGTGGATACCTGGAGCCAGATCCTCCTTCTGACCCGTGAGCTTGGCGCAGCTTACAGTCGCCAGGATGAAGCCGAAGCGTTGATTGCCGCCACCGAAGCCCGCTTCGAGACGCTACGCCAGACCCTCCCGGAGGAAATGCCGCCTTTGCTGGTCGTACAGTTCATGGACGAGCGACATGTGCGGGTCTTCGGTGAGCACGGCCTGTTCCAGGCCGTGTTGGACCGCCTGGGACTGGAAAACGCCTGGCGGGGCGAGACCAACGCCTGGGGCTTTTCGCTGGTCGGACTCGAGGCCCTGCTCCACCTGGAGGCACGTTTGGTTGTGGTGCAACCCTACCCCGTCGGCATTGAAGAGAAGCTCGCCGCCAGCGCGCTCTGGCAGCACCAGCCCAGCGTGCGTGACGGCAGCATGATCACGCTCCCCCCTGTCTGGAGCTTTGGCGCCCTGCCCTCGGCACAGCGCTTCGCCGAGCTGCTGGTGGCAGAACTGGTAGAAACTTCGGGCACCTGACGTCAAGAGGTGCGGGCTTTATCTGCCCTGCTTTCCGCCTTGGCTTTCCTGAAACTTCCTACCTCGAGTCTGAGGATCGAGGCGTGGAAATCTTACCGAAGCGCTGCTGGAAGCGTGCCACACGCCCCTCGGCGGAAACCCGGCGCTGCTCCCCGGTATAGAACGGATGCGAAGCACTGGAGACATCGAGATCGACGAGCGGGTAGGTTTCCCCGTCCTCCCATACGATGGTCTTGTCCGACTTGCAGGTGGAGCGGACACGAAAGGTCGCACCGCAGCTGGTATCGCGAAACACTACGTAGCCGTAGTCGGGATGAATGCCTTTCTTCATGGTGCCTCCATAAAATGTAACGAAATAACATATCAATTAGATATGATTCTCATTTCCTTGCAAAGCGCCCCTCATACTGCTCCTACACTGGGGTCTGTCGCCCTACCCTCGCCACCGCATCGCGGCTGGCGGCGACACGCTCCTCACCGACCAGTTCATGCAGCTGGCCATCGCACATCTCCAGCAGCCGGTCCGCCTGATCGAAGTAGTGGTCGTCGTGGCTGATCACCACCAGCGTCTTGCCCAGCGCCCGCAGACGCGGCAACAGCTCACGATAGAAGGCTCGCCGGAACTGCGGATCCTGGTCGGCGGCCCGCTCGTCGAGCAGCAGCAGGTCGCGGTGCTCGGCCACCGCCAGCAGCATCGCCAGGCGCTTGCGCTGCCCCTGAGAGAGATTGATATTGGTGACGCGATCGTCTTCGAAGTCGAGCTTGCTGTGCATGTTCAAGGCAGCCAGCCACTCTTCCACCAGCGTCGCATCGGGTGACTCGCCTCCCGGCCCCATCAGGCGGTCGAACAGGTGCAAGTCGGTGTAGATCGCCGAGAAGTGCTGGCGGTAGGTCACCCAGTCCGGCGCCTGCAGTGCCCGGCCATCGACTCGCACGACTCCGCTCTGAGGCTGATAGAGCCCGGTGAGCAAGCGCGCCAGGGTCGACTTGCCACTGCCGTTACCGCCAATCAGAAACACCACCTCGCCACGACGCAGGGTCAGGTCGACAGGTCCTATCGCGAAGCCTGGCCGCGCCTCCTCTTCGGGATAGCGGTAGGTCACCTGCTCGAGGACGATCTCCTGCCAGTCGTGACGCCGCGTATCGCTATCGAAGCTATCGCGGTAATCCGCCAGGGCCAGCGAGCTCAATTTCTCGAACGCTACCCGGGCGTTGATCAGCGTCGGCACGGCCCCCACCGCCTGGATCAAGGGAGCGCGCAGGAAGAGCAGCGTGAGCGAAAAGGTGGTGGCCACCTGCACCGACGCCCAGCCCAGGCCATTGGCCAGAAAGAACACCAGGCCGATGGCGCCCAGCATCATGATATTGAACCAGTTGATCGCGCTGAGGTGGTAGGTGTCGCCGCGCACGATATGGTGCCGGTAGGCATCGGCATTTGGCGTATAGACGTCACGATAGAGCCACTTGGCCCGGTCGCGGTTGAGCGCCAGCTCCTTGCGCCCCCCAATCACCGACTGATAGTCAGCGTAGAGCCGATCCTCGACTTCGCGCAGCTTGGCCATATGCTGGTAGACCCAGGTGACCAGGCGCATGCAGACCGCCACCGTGACCACGGTCCAAAGTGCCGTCACCGCCAATATCGAGGGTGATAGCCAGCCCAGGTAGAGGCAGGCGCCCACGGTAAGTACCCCACCCTGCACCAGCTCCGGCAAGCGCACGAAGGCCACCGTGATATAGCGGACGTCTGTGGAGAGACTAGCCAGCAAACGGGCGCTGCCGATCTGCTCGACGCGCTCGATATCGGTGTCCATGATGCGCTTGATCAACTGCCCACGCAGCCGGAAAACGAAGTGGTGGCCCAGGGTAGTCAAGGCCAGCTGCGACGCGAGGGTGATCACCAACAACAGCGCGATCAGGCCCAGAAACTCTGGCAGGATTCGCCAGGGCTCGGGAAAGGTGCCCAGCAGCCGCTGATTGATAAAGGCGATGACCCCAATGCCCAGCCCAGCACTGGCCAGGCTCAGCACCACCACGGCCACGAAGGGCCAGCGGTAATCCCTCCATACGATCCTGAACAGCTCCATCAACCTTGGCCCCTTCAAAGAGTTGAACGCGCAGCAGCGTGTCTCATAGCCTTTCAGACAAAGCCTTTCAGACAAAGCCTTAGCGGCGTTTCTTGGCCGGCTTGTTCTCCGGCTTCAGCGGGCAGCCACCACACAGCGGCTCATCGGGCAGACGATATTTCACGCAACACAACCGCCGCACACGGGTGGGGATATCACCGCCCAACTCGAGATAGCGCACCGGCTGGTAGAGCGGATTGCGACGCCCGTCAGCGAGCGTCTTGGTGTCGAGATAGCGCAGCAGCGGCTCCCCGGCAGCGGTAAAATGTGGATGCCGCGAACAGGTCTGGCCCACGTATTCAACGTAGTGGCCGAGGTTGCTCCAGAACACCTTGGACGAAAGCCCCGAGCACTCGGCCAGTGCCTCGATCAAGGGCGCACAAAAATCATCGAACAGCGTGGTGAAGCGGGTCTCGAAGTAGAGTGACGCCAGGGAAGCGCCGCCATCACGCAGCCACAGGTGAGTCGCCTCGTCCCGGTCGCCCAGCTCGACGCGCAGCACCTCGGGCTGCACCGGCAGCGCCCGCCCCAACAGCAGGTTGGCTACCAGGGACGGTATCGAGACCAGGCTGAAAAGATACTTCGACCAGATCGACGCCGCCGCCATTCGATCGACCCCCTCACCGAAACTGGCCGTATAGCGTGCCAGCAGCTCATCGAGCATTGCCCGGTCGAGCAGCGCACTGCCAGGCAGTGTCGCCACATCAGGGGCACCGAAGGCGGGAACTTTCAGGTTGTCCAGGGGCGGCTGACGATAGAGCGCGAGCAGCGACTCGACCGGATCCGCCTGGCGAGTGATGAGCTCCGCTGCGTGAGTCATGCGTACCTCCTGTATCCATCACTTATCGACTGGGCGTCGACTCGACATCACAGCCTGCGCAGCCCCCACATGAAGTAGGCGCCACCGATCAACGATGCGACCAGCCCTGCCGGCATGTCGTAGGGGAAGATCACCTGGCGACCCAGCCAGTCGGCCAGCACCATCAGCAGCATGCCCACGAGTGCCGCACCCAGCAGGTGATGGCGGGCGCGTGACAGCCCCAGCAACCTGGCCATGTGCGGCGCCAACAGCCCGACGAATGAGAGCGGCCCCACCACCAGGGTGGCGCAGGCCGTGAGCAGGGCCACCAGCAACAGCAGCACCAGGCGAGCACGATTGAGGGCAATGCCCAGCGCCAGCGTGGTGGGCGCCCCCAGGGGGAGAATGTCCAGCCAGCGGGTCAGCGGCAGGGTGCACAGCGTGAGTAACGCGGCCAGCGTCCCTACCACCAGAGCACTGGTGAGATCGACGTAATAGGTAGAGCCCGCCAGCCAGGCGATCACCTGCTGCCCACGGGGATCACCGCCTGCCAGCATCACGCTGCGCACCGCATCGAACAGCGCCGTGACCGCCACCCCGGTGAGCAGCAGGCGCTCCGGTACGAAGCCGCTGCGGCGATTGAGTGCCACCAGGATCAGCAGCGTGGCAAAGGCCCCCAGGGTGCCGACGCCGACCAGCATGCCGCTGGTCGGCGCGGGTAGCAGAAAGATCCCCAGGATCAGGGCGATCGCACAACCACCGCTGATACCCAGTACCTCGGGGCTGGCCATGGGGTTGGCAGAGAGGCGCTGCAGCAAGGTACCGGCCACCGCCAGCATCAAGCCGCTGGCCGCCGCCGCCAGCACCCGGGGCATACGCCACTGCATCACGTTCCAGTTATCCGGCGACAGCCAGTACCAGCCATTCACCCCCTGCCCCAGTAGCAGACCCAGGGCGGCAGCCATCAGCAGGCCAATGGCCAGGCGCGTGGCCAGGCGTTCGGGGGCGGGATGTCGGTTGGCCTGCACGGCTGACGGCTGTGGTGCCCGGTTACCTTGCAGCTTCAGGCGCGGGATCAGCCACAGCAGCAGCGGCGCGCCAAGGGCACCTGTCACCGCGCCGGTAGGAATCAGCATCGGCACCAGACCAGTGAAGTTCTGCAGTAGCAAGTCGGTAGTGGCCAGCAGTACCGCCCCCAGCAGCGTGCCCCATAGCAGCCGCTCGCTAAGGCGGCGCGCCCCCGCCAGGCGCACGATATTGGGCGCAGCCAGGCCGATGAAGCCGATGATGCCCACCACGCTGACGATGCTACCGGTGATGAATACCGCCAGCCCCATGCCCGCAAAGCGCAGATGGGTAAGCGACACACCCAGACTCTTGGCGCTGGCATCGTCCAACTCCAGCACCGCCAGGGGGCGCAGCAGGAACCAGGCCAGCACGCAGCTGATGGCCAGCCGCGGCCAAAGAATCGCCACGCCATCCCAGCCATTCTGGGCCAGTGAGCCGGCGCCCCAGATCAACAGGCCCGAAAGTGCCTCGTGATTGAACAGCAGCAGCGCCGTGGCCAACGCCCCCAGGTAGAGGTTCACCACTAGCCCGGCCAGCACCACCACGATAGGCGCCAAGCCCCGCCGCCAGGCCAGCATGAACACCAACCCCACCGCCAAGCCGCCACCGGCAAGCGCCACCCACTCGCGGCCAAAGGACAGCAGCCCCGGCGCCAGCAGGGTCGCCGTCATCAACGCCAGGTTGGCCCCCGAAGCCACCCCCAGGGTGGTAGGTGACGCCAGCGGGTTGCGCAGCACTTGCTGCATCAGCACCCCGGCCAGCGCCAGGCCACCTCCGGCCAGCAGCGCAACCGAGAGCCGTGGCCACCAGGCGTAATGCAGCAGCAACTGGTCGATATCCTCGAACGAGGGCGACAACAGCGCCTTGAAGCCCAACGCCATACCGCCCTGGGCCTCCAGGCCCAGCCAGAACAGCACCACCAGCGGCAGACTCAGCAGCCAGCAGGTAAGCGCCGGCATACCGCCGCGCATCGTGTGCCCCATCATATTTGCCTCGCCTGCAGCCCTTGCCACACCCGGCGGCACCCTTTCGTCAGCCATGCGGCTCCTTTCGCTCATCGATTCATCAGCTCATCAACTAACGCTAACAATTATCATTGATATCTTAATTGTGAATGATACTCTTTCCCGCCTAGCAACACCACTCGAGTCTTCCAGGCAAGGGAATCCCATGAAGAAACGCATAGCCCTCGGTTTCACCGTGGTTGCCAGCTCGGCCGCCATGACCCTTCACGCCCAAGAACGCCAGGACACCATGGTGGTAGTGGGATCGCGCACCCCCTCCCAGATCAACCAGATACCCGGCGCGGTGTGGATAATCGAAAAGGAGGAACTACAGCAGCAGATCGAAGCCGGCGCCGATCTCAAGACGGCTCTGGGCAGGCTCGTGCCCAGCCTCGACATGGCCCCCGAGGGGCGCACCAACTATGGCCAGAACTTGCGCGGCCGCACCGTACAGGTATTGATCGACGGCGTGTCGATGAACAGCTCTCGGGGCCTGTCCCGTCAATTCGACTCCATCGACCCCTTCAACATCGAACGCGTCGAGGTGCTCTCCGGGGCCAGTAGTCTCTATGGCGGCGGCGCCACCGGCGGCATCGTCAACATCATCACCCGTAAAGGCCGTGTCGGTGGGCCGGATTGGCGCACCGAGGTCGGAGTCACCACCGGCTTCAATCGCAGCAGCGATCTCGACAGGCGGATCGCTCAGTCGGTCAGCGGTGGCAGCGAACGGGTGCAGGCCTATCTCGGCACCGCCTTCCAGGATAATGGCCGCCAGTTCGACGGTCGCGGTAACGAGATCTTCCCCGATCTCGCGCAGACCGACCTGCAGGACAATCGCAGTATCGACGTGCTGGGCAACCTCACCTTTCAGCTGAATGACGCTCAAACCCTGGAACTCGCTGCCCAGCTCTACCGCTCGGGCTACGAGGGGGATCGTGGGGTCTACTTCCCCCACCTGGACGCTGCCAGTCCCAGCCTGGAGGACGCCGAGATCCGTGACGGCTATCGTTCCGACCGCGACCCAGCCACCGATCGCAAGATGGTCAACCTGCAGTACCACCACGCTGACCTGCTGGGGCAGAACTTCTATCTGCAGGCCTTCCATCGCGAGGAGGAAGCCAGCTTCCAGGCCTTCCCCTACCCGGTCGCCGGCGGCTCCGAGTTCCGTGCCTCCCAGCAGAACACCGAGCTCAGCGGCCTAAAGGCGCTGTTCGATGCACGACTGAACGAGCGTATCGGCCTCATCTATGGCCTGGATTACGATCGCGAGAGCTTCGACGCCAGCCAGATGACCTTCGACAAGGCCGTATCCGACGCCACTGGCGGGCTGGTACAGGAACAGGCCAGCATCGCACCACGCTATCCCGGCTACCGGGTCGACACTCTCGCCGCCTTCGCCCAGCTCGACTGGCAGGCGACCGATGCTCTCAAGCTATCGGCCGGTGTTCGGCGCCAGCACTCCGACGTCGAGGTCGACGACTTCAACGGCATTCCCGGCGGCGAGAACGACTACGACGCCACCCTGCTCAACGCCAGCGCGCTCCACGACTTCGGCAACGGCCACCAGAGCTGGCTGCGCTACAGCCAGGGATTCGAGCTTCCCGATCCGGCCAAGTATTACGGCCGTCCGGGCATTAGCGTCGGCGCGAACCCGCTCTCCGCCATCGAGACCGACCAGGCTGAACTCGGCTGGCGTTACCAGGGCGGCGACTGGGTGGCCCAGGCGGCGGTCTACTACGCCTGGTCCGACAAGGCCCTGGAAATCAACAGCGGCGACCTGAGCGTCGACGTGATCGACGACAGGAAGCGCGACTACGGTATCGAAGGTGCCCTGACCCGCTACTTCTCGGACGGCCTCGAAGTCGGCGGCACTCTGCATCTGGTGCGCTCGGAGCAGGAGAACGACGAAGGCGGATGGGAAAAGCGCGATGCCCGCTATGCCTCGCTCTCCTCGGCGACCGCCTTCGTCGGCTGGCGAGACCACGTCCATTCGGCCCGCCTGCAGGCCAACCACACCTTCGACCTGGAGGATGACGCCGATCGCAGGATCGACGGCAACACCACCCTGGACCTGGCGCTGAGCCGACAGACCGACTTCGGCAAGTTCAGCCTCGGCGTGCAGAACCTGCTGGACGAGAGCTACTCCACGGTGTGGGGCCAACGCGCGGCGATGTTCTATTCACCCTACTATGGCCCGGAATACCTCTACGACTACCAAGGCCGCGGACGCACCTACAGCCTGACCTGGTCGATGGACTACTGACCCGCCTTCATCGTGATGCTCGCCCCCTCAAGCCCATTCTCGCCCCCCGCAGCCGACCCGCGCTTCGCATGCGTGGAAGATACTAGAGGTCAAGGAAGCACCAGACGTAATGGCCGAGCACCACCTGCGACTCAACAGGATCAACTTGCAGCCTGAGTTTGACAGGAAACTTCCCACCAACCAAAATGCAAATAAATCTCATTGAGATTTCCTATGGTGCCCTATGAACACGGAACGCTCCCAGCTGTACTACACGTGCGTCTTCCTGCACGTCTCCTTCCAGGCCGTGCATAACTCGGTAGCCACTTCTCCGAAGCGGGATGACACACCCTGCTGGCTGGATGCCCAGATGCTACGCATGCTCCTCAGCGAACTGCAGCGCTGCCGAAGAGAGGCAGCACCTTTCAAGGAAGTCCGGCAGTCGCTGGATACTGCGGTCTATCACTGCGGCCTGCTGATGGCCCAGTGCCCTGCCGCCCTTGATCGCCAGCTCTGCCAACACCATCTCGAGGCCATCATGGCACCGCTCAAGGAAGCCACGGCCCAGCTCTCAGGTAATGCCAACCGCACGGCTGTCAGCCGTGCGTCGTCGCCCGGCCAGCGCCTACGCAGCTGGCTTGGGTGGTAGAACTCGGGACAGCGCCGACTCAAGCCTGCCCGCTGTGGGTAGCGTCAGCGCGCCCACCGCCACCATGCCCAGCGCCAGCACCATGAACATCCCCGCGTAGCCCAGCCCATCCAGCAGCACCCCGGCCAGTATCGGCATCGCTAATCGAGAGAGGGTGAACAGGCTCGCCTGCAGACCGTAGTCGAGCGCACGATACCCTGGCCGTGCGAAGTGCATCATCAGCCCGAACACCAGCCCCGAGAGCGCCCCCATGGCACAGGCCAGCAGCCCCGCGCCCGCCAGCCATAACGTCTGCCCAGCCGCCATATGGCTCACCAGACCCAAGCAGGCCAAGGCTAACGCCCCCAGGCCAGCATAAAGCGGCAGCGCACGGCCAATGCCCAGCCCCTGCGTCAAGCGCTGTCCCGCCAGGCTCGCCAGTGCTCCCGCCGTTCCACCGCCAACCCCAACCCACCAGGCGACCTGCTCCGCCGGCATGCCAAGATCGAGCAGCAGTGGCTTGAGATAAACCCAGCCAGCTCCGACGAAGGGAAATAGCAACATCAGTAGCACCACCCAGATGGCGGCGGATGGCTGGAGAAAGAATCCGCCAATACTCGTACTGCCCTGCGGCAAGTCGTGTGTCGATGTACTGCTCGTCGGCCCACCTTCCCCCTGCGCGGGGGTCTCGAGTGCGCACAGTATGATGCCGCCGACCGCCAGCAGTAGAGCCATCAACACGAAGGGAGCGGTCCCGCCCGCTCGCTGGTGCAACACCAGCAGCAGGCCACCGCCGACTACCGCGGCCAGGAACAGCGCCGCCGAGCGAATGCTGCCCGCGCGCAGCCGCTCCCCGGCGGGCAGGCAGCGAATCGCCAGCGCATTGACGGGTACATCGGCCCAGGTCGCCAGCAGGCTGATCAGCAACACCCAGGCCACAAAGCGCAGCGGCTGTGTCAGCGGCAGGTCGTACGCCAGCCCCAGTAGCGCCAGACACAGCAGTACCCCGAGCAGGCCGGCCCAGGCCCGATAACCGCCGCCCGCCGGCCGGCATCGCTCCACGGGAAATGCCATGAGCAACTTGAGCACCGCCGGCAGGCCCGCCAATTGCAGTAGGCCGATCTGGGTACCGCTCCAGCCCTGCTCGCGCAGTACCAGCGGCATTCCCAACAGCAAATAGATACTGGGCAGTGCCAGAGCGAAGTGGAGCCAACCGAACGCCAGCTGTCTGACTGTCAGTGAACGCATCACTCCACCCTCCGCCGTGCCACCAAGGCAGTGGCAGGGGCCATGGCCAGATTGATCGGCTGCTCCTCGCACACCTCGAAGCCATGAGCCAGCAGCGCGTCGCGCAGCTCGCCGGCATGGGTCACCCGGCGCCCCTGCCACAACAACGGCAGGTAGTAGGAG
This sequence comes from Halomonas sp. KM-1, assembly GCF_000246875.1. Lineage (NCBI taxonomy): Bacteria > Pseudomonadati > Pseudomonadota > Gammaproteobacteria > Oceanospirillales > Halomonadaceae > Halomonas > Halomonas sp. KM-1. The sequence continues at coordinate 26,263 of NZ_BAEU01000110.1, read as the reverse complement.
AGCATGCGGCGTGCCGCCTCGGGTGCGGCGGGAATTTCGGCATGCACACAGATCAGCTCACCCCCAGGATTCAGGGCGGTATGTAGATTGCGTAGGCTGGCCGAGAGGTTGGGCACAAAGTGCAGCACCGAGGAACACCAGATCACGTCGTATCCGGTGCCGAGGGTATCCGTCTCCAGATCGCCGCCACGCGCTTCGAGTCGCGCGGTCAGGCCGGCTTCAGCAATCTGCTGCGCGGCGACCTTGGCGGCCTCGGGCAGCTCGAAGACCACCCCGGTCATGTGCGGAAATGCCTGAACCAGGGCGATGGCGACTAGCCCGGGACCGCCACCCAGATCCAGCAGCCGCCTGGGTGTATTACGGCATACGCGCCGTGCCACCAGTTGGCAGGCGGCGGGCGCCGTCACTGCCACCTGCTCACGCGCCAGGTGGCCACGCGCCGCCGCTGCCCAGCGCTCACCGCTGGCCAACGGCGCTGGCTGGTCCGCGCCATGCAGGCCCGCGGGCAGTGTGGCGCCGAAGTCACGCATCGATGCGAGCCGAAAACGCCACGCCTCACCGCAGTAAAGCGCCGACGAAGCGACCAGGTAGCGCCGTGCCGCTGCGCTGCTGGCATAGTGCCACTCACCCGCTCCTTCCCGGTTCCGCTCGAGCAGTTGCATACTCCACAGCAGCGTCAGCCAATGATGAGTCGTTGCGGGGCGCCATCCCCGTCGCCGCGCCAGGGTTTCAGGCGTGCAAGGCGTTATCAGCGTCTCGAAGAGGTCCTCTGCCAACGCCAGTTGCAGAGCTTCGGCCTGCACCGCGGCAAGTGCCAGGTCCCAGCAGGGTTGCAGGGGATGAGGGGGCGCATCCACGGGCCGGCTCATAGCGATACCCCCACACGCAGGCCGATTTCGCGGGGGGGACTGTACTCCCGCACGCTGCCATTGAGCAGGCCGACAGCATCGAAGCGACGATCGGCGACATTGTTGACGTAGGTTCCCAACGACCAAGGCCCGTGGCGATAGCCAACAGCCAGATCCAGCAGGGCGTGCCCGGAGCGACGGTTGCGGTTGGACGCATCCAGGTAGGTCTTGCCCATGCCGCTGAGGTTGGCCTGGGCATACCAGTCCTGGGGCGAATCGTAGCGCAGCCCCAGCCGACCGCTGATGTCCGGCGCAAACGGGTTGCGATTGCCGGCATGGTCACCGCTCAGATCTTCGAACTCACGAAAGCGCGTGCGATTCAGCGCCAGCCCCGCCTGCAGCGTCCAGTGGCCACCCAGCAGATAATCGAGATCCAGTTCCACACCCCGCGAGCGTGCCGCGGCGGCATTGCTGATCAGCACACTTCCGGGCTGGAGGACCTGCTGCACCTGCATGTCGTCGATGCTCATCCAATAGCTGGCCACCCCATAGCGCAGCCGTTGAGACAGCGCCGTGCCCTTGATGCCCAGCTCGTAGGAAGCCACTTCTTCCGGTGCATAGCTCGGGTAGTCGCTGGCGGGCGAAAAGGCATTGAAACCGCCAGCGCGAAAACCCTCGGCATAGCGGCCGTAGAGCCAGTCGTCATCCCCCAAGCGGTACTGCAGCGCCAACTGCGAGGTCACGTCGCGCCAGCGCTCGCTGCGCCGCTCGGCTCCCTGGGGCGTCAAGGCCACGCGGCTCTGCTCCAGGCGCAAGCCAGGCGTCAGGCGCCAGCGCTCCCCCAGCGGCAGCGTCCACTGCCCGAACAGCGCCAGGTTTTCTCCCTCCAGCAGCGCCCGATTGCGCTGCGCGCCCATTGGATTGCGTTGCTCGAACTGCAACCGATGGTCGTCACGGTCGCCATACAGGCCCAGCACCCAACTGCTCCCTGCATCGCCCTGGTGCTCCAGGCGCAGCTCCTGGGAAAGCGTGGTGAAATTCTGATCGCGTTCCACACCAAAGCGCTGGGCCGGTGTCAGGTCGGTCTCCTGAGCAACACGATCGCGAGTCTCCCGCCGAGCGGTAATGGCGCGCAGCGTCAGTTGTGGGGCCAGGGCATGGCGTATGTCCAGGGAGAGGTCCTGACCGGACGAACGATTGCGGCCGGGATCGACGGAGTCGACATGACGAGAGTCTCGCGCGGCAGGCCCCCAGGGCGCTGCCCCATCGCGATAGTGCCGCTGGCCATGGCGCAGCGTCAGCTCGGTTCCCTGTGCAGGCAGCCAGTGCAGGGCCAAGCGACCGCTCCAGCGCTGGCGATCGTCTGCTGCTCCATCTTGAGCCAGGTTCTCTACATAGCCGTCCTGCTGACGCGCCTCGCCGCTGACGCCCAGATAAAGCCGCTCGGGCACCAGCGCCTGAGCGGCATCAAGGCGCAGTGCGCGGAGGTCACGGCTGCCGAATACACTCTCCAGCTCTGCATAAGGAGCCTCATCGGGCGGCCGGGTGTGCAGGCTGATCACGCCGGCCTCGGCATTGCGGCCGTAAAGCGTCGACTGCGGACCACGCAGCACCTCGACCCGCTCCACGCCCAGCAGGTCGTGATCGAACCCCTGCCCGGTCACCACCGGTACGCCGTCGATCAGCATCAACACCGAGGAGGAGAAGGCTGTGGCCCCCGAGGTCAGCCCACGCATTACCGGCAGCGCCGTTCCTGATTGGCCGAAGGGCTGGAAACTCAGCCCTGGCGCTTGTCGGGCCAGATCCTCCACGCGGCTGGCCCCACCGTCCGCCAGGGTTGCACCCCAGACCACGGCCAGGCTCGATGGCACCTCCTCTTCGCTCTGAACCACTTTGCTGGCCGTAACCGTAACCGCCGGCAGCACGTCCTCCTGAGCGGCTGCGCCGAACGCCCAGCTTCCCACCAGCAGCATTGCCGCCCCACCCCACCAGCCACTGCGTTGCATCGCTCGCCTCCTTCGACCGGGTATCTCCCGCTGGTACGGGAGCTCTCGAAGGAGTAGGCTAACGACAAACGCGATCAATTATCATGATCATTCATATGCAAAGCGATCCGCTTCCTATGCAATACGGTGCCTCAGGCAACAGCCGCGACTTCCTGCAGCAAGGCACCTGGCTCCATCGGCTCGACGACGGTCTTGCGCTGGCGTTCACGCGCTGCCGCCCGCCCCGGGCCTTGATCGAGACGAGCCACACCCCACACGCCGAAGCAGGGATAATTCTGACCTTCGGCCTGCAGGGGAGCTCCGAGTATCGGGAGTGCTGCGGGCCTCGGGTCGACTTCTGCCGCGGCCATACCACGGTCACCGCGTTCGACCACAGCCGAGGCGAGCGCCGCATGCCGGCCGGCGACCCCGTGCTCCAGCTACGCCTTATCGCCAGTGCCGAATGGTTGACCCGTTACCTGGGCAAGAGCAGCCAGGCCACGCTGCCCACCTCCAGCGGAATTCGCACTCTGGCCTTCCGGCCCACACCCGCAAGCAGTGGCGCGCACCTCCAGGCACTGCGAACCCTGCTCCAGACGAACGGTTCGCGCATCCAGTTACACATCCATGCGCTCAGCCTGATGGGGGAGCAACTCGAGACCGTGCTGCCGACTCCGACTCCGGCTGCGCCTGCCAAGGGGCGCATGACGACGGCTGACGCCGAGCGCATCCACCAGGCCCGGAATATCATCGTGGAGGAACTGGACACCCCGCTGACCCTGGCCTACCTGGCGGCCCGGGTGGGACTGGGGGAGCAGAAACTCAAGGCGGGATTTCAGCACCTGTTCGACATCACGCCAGGCCGCTTCCTCCACGAGCAGCGTATGCGCCACGCCCACCGTCTGCTGGAAAGCGGCCAGCAAGTGGCTCAGGCCGCCTATGCCACCGGGTATCGCCATCCCAGCAACTTCAGCGCGGCCTTCTCGGGTTTTTTCGGCTACCCCCCGAAAGCCGTAAAGCATGGTAGATAAAGCCAACGATTCTCGTTTACCCTATGCAGATCGATTCTACGTGCAAGGAACTCCCATGTTCGAGGTCAAGGACGCTACCTTCGAGGTAAATGGCAAGCGCCTGCTCCAGCCGGTGACCCACCACTTCTCGGAAGGCAAGGTCTACGGTTTGATCGGGCACAACGGCTCGGGTAAATCGACCTTGGTCAAGCTGCTCGCCCAGCAGCAGCCCGTCAGCCAGGGTGAGGTGCTACTGGATGGCCGCCCCGTGCGTGACTGGGGCCAGCGTGAATTTGCCCGCCGGGTGGCCTATCTGCCCCAGCACCTGCCGAGCGCCGAGAATCTCATCGGGCGCGAGCTAATCAGCTTCGGGCGTTACCCTTGGCATGGGCTGCTGGGCCGCCATACCGCCGAGGATAAAGCCGCCGTCGAGCGCGCCATCGAGCTCAGCCATACCGAGGCCTTCGCCGACCGCCTGGTGGATACCCTCTCCGGCGGCGAGCGCCAGCGCGTATGGCTAGCCATGCTGCTGGCCCAGGAGAGCCGCTTCCTGCTGCTCGACGAACCGCTGGCCGCGCTAGATATTTCTCACCAGATGGAAGTGCTGGCACTGATTCGCAAGCTGTGCGACGAACTCAAGCTGTGCGTGATCATCGTGCTCCACGACATCAACATGGCCTCACGCTACTGCGACGAACTGCTCGCGCTACACACAGGCCGGGTGCTGGCCCACGGCCCCCCCGCGGAAATGATGACCGACGCCACCCTGGAAGCCATCTACGGCTTGCCCATGCAGGTCATGTCGCATCCCAACGGCGAGCATCGTATTGCTGTGGCGTGCTGATTGCGCAAGCAATCATAGAATCAAACTCGCCTTCGTCTGAAGGCGAGTCATCAACTGCCCATCAGCTCGTCGTCTACGAGGCCACCGGAGACACCGGTGCTTCACTCGCAGAGGGTTCGGTCAATCTGAGCTTGCCACTCTCCAGCCGCACCAGACGGTCAGCGAGGGGGAAGTAGCGGTCGTCGTGGGAGATCACCAGCACGGCCTTGCCCATGCGTTTCAATTCGGGCAACACCTCGCGGTAGAACACCTCCTTGAACAGCGGATCCTGATCCGCCGCCCACTCGTCGAAGACCAGGAAGGGGCGATCCTCCAGATAGGCCACCACCAGTGCCAGGCGTTTGCGCTGGCCCTGGGACAGCGCCTGGGTGGAGAAGGCGCCGTTCTCGACCCGTACCTTGTGCTGCAGATGCAGCTTGGCCAACAGGCGGTTGCCCTCCTGGTCGAGATCGGCACGCGGCGCCTCCAGCAGCCGCTCGAACAGATGAAAGTCGGAGAACACCACCGAGAACAGCTGCCGATAGGCATCGCGATTATGCGCCTCGATGCGCTCGTCATTGAGCCATATCTCACCGCCTTCCGGGGGATAGAGCCCCACCAGCAGCTTGGCCAGGGTGGTCTTGCCGCTGCCGTTGCCGCCCACCAGGAAGACGATCTCGCCGGGCTCGAAGGTCAAGTCGATGGGCCCCAGCTCAAAGACGTCGTCACTCTGCTCATGGTAATAGCCGTGGGTGACCCCCTTCAGCATCAGGCGCTCCAGCCTGGCCGGTGCGGCCCCCTCGGCAGTGCCCTCCGCCTCAGGCATGTCCGCGGTGAGCTCGCCGATACGCGTGGCCGAAACACGCGCCAGATTGGCGCGGGGAATGTTCATCAGTAGCGCCTCCAGCGGCGTCACCATGAACACGAATACCAACGCGAAGCCGGTCATCACCCGGGTCTGCTCCTGGCCGCCCCCCACCAGCACGAACAGCACCAAGCCGATGAAGGCATAGATCAGAAACTGCCCCCAACTGGTCGAGATCACGAACAGCGACATGCCCCGGGTGCGCAGGCGCCGCACGCCGTCGATGGAGGCCTCCAGCACCTCGCCGATGAAGGCCCCTCGCTTAGGCCGATTGAGGCGTAGCTCCTTGGCGCCGTCGGTGAGAGCGCGGAAGTGGCCGAACAAGCGGTCCTGCTCGGTCGATGCCTGATCGAGCAAGCGAATGGCTCGCAGGTGCGCCAGGTGGTAGCCGATGGACCCCAGGCCGATCACGGCGATGGCCATCAAGAAGATCTGCCAGGAGAGCAGCGCCAGATAACACAGGCAGCCTACCACCACCACCGTGTTGGTCAGGATCACCGGCAGGCTGACGAAGAACTGCGCCACATTGGTGCTGTGCTCCGACAGTGCTGACTGCACCCGGGCACTGCCCACCCGCTCGAGATGACGATAGTCGGCGGCGGCGACACGCCTGGAGATGAAGCGGCGCAACTCCGCCAGGGCGTGCTGCCCCAGGCGTTCGAACAGCACTGCAGACGTCATGCGGCTCAGCATCAGTGCCACCGCCACGGCGGCAAAGATCCAGGCGATACGGGCGCGGCTTTCCGCATCGCTGGTCAAGGCGGCGTTGATCTGCGTGATCAACAACACGCTGCATAGCCCCGCGGTAACGCTGGCCAGCGTTGCGGCCAGCATCAAAGCGCGGGAACGACGAATCAGATAGGAGAGCACAGCGACCTCACTCGAACGGGAAACCTATTTAGCTGACGAGCGACGTCCCGAAAAAGTTACTCGACAAGACAACAAAATATAAACAAGGCGCATTCTCATTCGTCGTCAAGGTGAGCAGGCCACTTGCCTTCGTAAGCCCCCTGACAGGAGCCCGGCAGTGTCTACCACCACTCAAGAAGAACCGCATACCACGCCGCAAAGCATGGCAGCCAACGGGTTCGTCTCCTACCCCCATGGCGTGCCGCATCGGCGCCTCAAGTCCTCGCCAGTGCGCAAGCAACAGGTCGTCGATAGCCGTCAAACAGGCATTCGGCACATCCCTACTCAGCCCCTATGTACGTCCAGGCTACGCTTGTAATACGTCACGTCGCCGAAGAAACCCAGTGGTGTGTCGGGTGTGTCGCTGTCCATAGGCCCAACAACGTCAGCGCGGCCTTCTCGGATTTCTTCAGCTATACCCCGAGCCGTATAGCATGGTAGATAAAGCCAACGATTCTCGTTTACCCTATAGGGATCGATTCTGCTGGATGGCCGCCCCGTGCGTGACTGGAACCAACGCGAATTCGCCCGACGGGTGGCCTATCTGCCCCAGCCCTGCCGAGAGCCAAAAACCTCGTCACGAGCGAGCTGATCGCCTTTGGCTGCTACCCTTGTTCTTCACGCCACTCTCTGGCTGCACTTACGTATGACGCATAAAATTCAATGCTTGGCAGTTGCGGTACTGATAGCGACTTTGGCGATACCTTCACCCTGCTTGGGCGGCGTTGCCCGCACACACCCATCAATTGCCGCTCTCGATTCACGCATCATCGAGACTCTTCTTGCGATGGGAATCACCCCAGTAGCGCTCATAGACCCGGAAACTCAGCATTTCGCGCCTTCCCAGGCAGCACAAGCCATCAATCTCGGAATGCTGATGCAGCCCAACCTGGAGCTTCTTGATCAAGCATCGCCTGAGCTGATCCTGACCTCACCAAGTTTCATGCATGCGGCGTCCCGATTCCCCACAGCCACGGTCGAGCGTTTGACCCCCTACAGTCCCGACGACGAGGCCAACAGTTGGCAACGCATGACGCGCTTCACAAGAAACCTGGGACACCTCATCGGCGAAGATCCCCGCGCAGAGCAACTGGCCCAAGAAGCCGAAGCAGATCTTTGTTCGTTGAGGGCTAGGCTTTCCGGGCAACAGACTCCCCCATTGCTTGTCGTTCGCCTTATGGACCACCATCATGCCAGAGTGTTTGGTCAAAACAGTCTATTCCACGGAGCTTTGGAAGAACTCGGACTAACCAATGCTTGGCAAGGCCCAGACAACCATTGGGGCATGACCTTAGTCACCATCGATGAATTGATGAACATCGATGCCCGCCTGGTGATACTGGAAAGCCCTTATGCCACCAGCGCCATTCGCGAGCAATTCACTGCGAATGGCATCTGGCAGCATTTACCGAGCATACGGCGTGGCGATGCGATTTACCTACCAGCGACGTTCAGCCACTTCGGCGCCCTACCCTCTGCCTATCATTTTGCTGACATTCTCGTCGAGGCACTGACAACACCATAGCTGCCTTGAGGTACCGCTCAAGTAGCAGCGGTCTTCTTCACGATCCTCAAGCGCCAGGCGCTTACGTTGCCCTTGTGACAGCGCCTGGGTCGTGAAGGCGCCGTTCTCGACCTGCACCTTGTGCTGCAAAATGCAGCTTGGCCAGGGCGGTCTTGCCACTGTCGTTGCCGGCCACCAGGAAGACGATCTCGCCAGGCCCGAAGGTCAAGTCGATGGACCCCAGCTCGAAGACCTCGTCACTCTGCTCATGGTAGTAGCAATGCCTGACACCTTTCAGTGACGAACTCTCCAGTTCAGCCGGAACCGGCACCAGGCCGATGAGCCTGGCATTTCCCCATTGCAGCAGTCAGTGAAGAAGCTGATGCGTGGCAAGCAATGCCACAGATTGTAATACGAATGATTATTCACTACCATTGCGTGTTATTTTTATTCCAATGCTTTGAATACTTGGCTCTGCGTGCGCTCCCAAGCAGACCTCCATCAACTGCCGACGCGACACTGCCACATGATCGAACTACTGACCCCTGTCTTCCAGGGCGAGTGGGCTCACCATGGTGAAGCACTGATCTGCAGCAAGACCGCAGGAAGCCATGCATACCGACTTGCCGACCTGCTCGACCGACCTCGAGAGATCGATGACATCCTGACAAGGCGGGCTCGTTTCGTCGGTTGCGACGACTTGCGTCCCGTAGCAGCGGTCTGGTTGCTGAAATACGTCACCCTGCTGGTCCCCCCCGTCGCTGTGGCCGCATCGGTACTGGAGCATGGATTTCCCGTCGATCCTAAGGACATTTCGGTGATGTTGGACGACGATGCAAAGCCGGTAGCCTTCGTCATTCCGCATCTCGGCGAGAGCATTGCCGGTCTCGATACCCAGCGACGCTATGCCCCACTGCTCCAGGAGCACCTGGAGCCGCTGATTGGCTATCTCTCCACGCGAGCACGGGTCCCGGCCAAGATTTTATGGGGAAATACCTCCCGGCGACTGGAAACCATCCTGACCCTGGCACAGCAATTGCCCGGCCATCCTGCCGACACCGCCCAACGGGCTGCCCGCGACAAGGAATACCTGCTGGAACGGCGGACATGGCCGGACGGCCAACGCAACCCAATGTTCGGCCACAAACGCCAGGCGACCCGGATCACCGAAAACGGTGAGGTGCCAGTACGTCTGCACCGACAGTGCTGCCTCGATTACCTCCTGCCAGGAGGGAGTTACTGCGGCCTCTGTCCTCTTTCCCCCGAATTTCGCAAGCGCAAAGGAGCTACTTCTCCCTCATGAACCATTAGCCAGCCTGGATACCAAGCACTGCAAGGCCATCCCTGGCAGCCAGTCACTTGGGGGTTTCCATCCAGTCACATATTGCACATTTATGATAACAATTATTATTACGATTAGCCCGGGAGAAAACTACCCCTGCCATGACAACATTGGAGACCAAAAATGCATCAACCCCCTTTACGCAGGCCCCTTCTGACCATTGCCATCGCTGCCGCCTGCGGCACCGTGCTGGCACCATTCCCCTCTATCGCTCTAGCGCAGAATGCCTCCGCGGATGACGCAGAGACAGGCCAGCAGCTCGACACTGTAACTATTTACGGCACCCTCCCGTCCCGCTATGAAGGGCGGTACGCCGACACGGCACTGCGCATTCCCAAGGACATTGCCGAAGTACCACGCACCATCGACGTCATTCCCGAACAGTTCCTGCTCGACCAGCAGGCACGGGAAATGGCGGATGCTTTCCGGCTATCGCCCAATATGGTCGTTGGCGACGGCTTTGGCGGTAGTCGTGAGCATACCCTGATCCGCGGCTTCAATCGCAACGACAATATCTACCGCAATGGCGTTCCATCGGGTAATGCCAGTCGTGTGGATCCCGCCACGATCGACAATGTCCAGATCATCAAGGGGCCGGTTGCGGATATCGGGCGGATGTCTCCAGGTGGCATCGTCAATATCGAAACCAAGCAGCCGCAGTTCCAGCGCGAACATTCCGTATCGACGACCTTCGACGAGCATGGCCAGCGCCGTGGCGTAATCGATCTCACCGGCCCGGTCGGCGACAGCCAGAACCTGGCCTACCGCATAACCGGTGCCGCCGAGGATAGCGATACCTTCCGCGATACCACGGTCGACCGGCAGTTCCTGTCGTCTTCGTTGCTCTGGCAGGGCGACTCGGGCGTGCGTATCGGCCTCAACCATGAATACACGCGGGATCGCCGTGAAGTCGACAGGGGGCTGATCACGGTGCCGACCGGCGCTTCGAGGCGCGAGATCGCCGACGTGCCCTTCGATACCCGATACGATGGCGATATCCCCAACGAGCGGGACTCCGAAGTTCATCTTTTCGAGCTCGATGTCACCATCCCGCTGGCCAACCCGGCCTGGGAAATCGACAACAAGCTCTTCTACAGTCGGGAAACCAGTGAAGATATCAAGGCTGAAGTCGCCTCTGTCGGCCCAGATAGCGGCCTTCCTGATGACGTGTTGGCCAGGAGAGTGATAAACAACAGGGATCAGGAAATTGTACATAGATTCGCCCGCTCCCAGCTCATTGGCGAGATCGACACAGCCATACCAATGCGGCTGGCAACGGGTGTCGAATATCGTGAATACAATCAGGAGTGGAAAAACTTTTCCGGCAATATCCAGGCAGGCGGAACAGTCAGCAACCCTGATTCATTCTCACTAGTAAACGATATTGGCACACCTAGCCGCGCCCAGTTCTCCGATGCCTCGATAAAGTCCTATGGCGTATTTTCCGCCACCGAATTCTCATTGACCGACACGTTGACACTGGACCTCGGCCTCAGATACGAGCGATTCGAAAACGACTACCATAACGAAAACTTGCTGACGGGGGTAACCACCGACTTGGATTCGGGAAGAATGAACAAGCTGACCAAGGGACTCGGACTGGTGTGGGAAACGACTCCGGGCTTGAACCTTTATATCAGCTATGCCGATACCTTCGAACCCCAGAATATCTTTTTTGGCGATCAACGGGTCATTGAGCAGAATCCCAGCGAGGGCAGGCAAGTTGAAGCAGGGATGAAATGGAGATCAGCTGACAACCGCTATTTCATCACTGGAGCCATCTTTGATATTCGTGAAGACAATGTCGTCGAGTTCGTCAACGGAGAGCCTGTGCCAACGGGTGGCATCACTTCCAAGGGCGCGGAGGTTTCGGTGGCCGCCAATCCGATCGATGGCTTCAACGTGCGTGGTGGGGTCGGCGTACTGGATGCCGAGATAGATAGCGACAATGACGCAACGGATGGCAACCGCCCGCGTAACGTGCCGAAGACTACCGCCAGTCTGTGGGCAAGTTACGAATTCCAGAACCCAGAAAGCGCCCTCAGGGGGCTGGGAATAGGCAGCGGTATCACCTATGCCAGCAACCGCTATGGGGACAATACACACTCCTTCGAACTTGGCGACTATACCATTCTCGACACCGGCCTCTGGTACTACCTACCGGTCGGAAATGGCAACCGCCTGCGCTTCGACCTAGGCGTCAAGAACGTCACCGATGAGGAGTATATCGTTGCGTCCGGTGGTAACACTCGGATCAGCGTCGGCAACCCCAGAACATTCTTTGGCGGTATTCGCTTCGAGTTCTGATGAAGCCCTAATGCTAAAACATAGGCAGGGGGCTAAGCCCCCTGCCTACAACTAAACAACCACTCCAATTAAAATGAAAAATGTGATCATGTTTGCCGCTCTCCAACCGCGCCAGCCAGGGAAATAGCGGTCGTCGTGGGAGATCACTTCCTTGAATAGCAGATCTTGGTCCGCAGCCCACTCGTCGAAGACCAGGTCCTCCCAATAGCCACCACCAGTAGCGCGCAACTCCGCCAGGGCGTGCTACCCCAGGCGTTCGAACAGCACTACAGACGACATGCGGCTCAGCATCAATGCCACCGCCACGGCGGCAAAGAGCCAGGCGATACCGGCGCGGCTTTCTGCATCGCTGGTCAAGGCAGCGTTGATCTGCGCGATCAACAACACGCTGCATAACCCCGCCCCTACGCTGGCCAGGGTTGCGGCCAGCATCAAGGCGAGGGAACGACGAATCAGAAAGGAGAGCACAGCGACCTCACTCGAACGGGAGACCTATTTAGCTGACGAGCGACACCCCGGAAAGTTATCGACCGACGACAAAAATTAAACAAGGCGCATTCTCATTCGTCATCAAGGTGAGCAGGCCACTTGCCTTCGCGAGCCCCTGACAGGAGCCCAGCAGTGTCTACCACCGTTCAAGCAGAACCGCATGCCACGCCGCAACGTACGGCAGCCAACGAGTTCGTCTCCTACCCCCATGGCGTACCGCATCGGGTCGACCACGATGCCGAAGCCCATCGCCTGCATGTCGAGAGCGACCGTCACAGCGCCACCTGGCGCCTGGACAAAAACGCCGGCCGGCTGGCGCTCACCTGGCCTACCAGCAGCGCCCCACCACACGCTGCCACCCTCGCGGCCATCGAGACCGCCTTTGCCTTGCATCCCGACAGCCAGACATTGCAGCTGCAGGTGCCGGAGGCCATGTACCCATCGCTGCGCCATACCGGCATCGTGGTGGACGATAGTGAGGGAGTGCCCTGGGTGCCCGCCGAGCTGTTCTGGCAACAGCCTGACCTGTGGCTTCCCTCCCCCAAGTCACTACCCTATCCGCAGCAGCCGATCTCGAGCGATGGTCGACGCCATCCGCGCCGCCCCCCCAAGCCCGTTGGCACCGTCTATAGGCGCCATATCCCCTGGCTGAATGCCACTCTGAGCTTTCGCGTTCTCGACCTGGAACACGACCTCGAGCGCTTCAGCCGCTGGATGAACGATCCGGTGGTGGCTCACTTCTGGGAGGAGCAAGGCGACCTGGCCCAACATCGCCAACGCTTGGAAGCAACCCTACGCCATCCCAGCGCCCTGCCGCTGATCGCTTGCTTCGATGACCAACCCTTTGGCTATTTCGAGGTCTACTGGGCCAAGGAGGACCGCCTCGGCACGTATTACGCTGCCGACGACTTCGACCGCGGCTGGCACCTGCTGATCGGCGAGGCCGCCTTCCGTGGCTCACCCTATGTCGCCGCCTGGCTGCCTTCCATCTCCCACTACCTGTTCCTGGACGACTGCCGCACCCAGCGCCTGGTCATCGAGCCTCGCGTGGACAACGCCAAGATGCTCCACAACCTGGCGCGCTGCGGTTACGCCCACCTCAAGGCATTCGACTTCCCGCACAAGCGGGCCATGCTCGGCATGCAGCTACGCGAGCACTTCTTCAACGAGCGCAGTTGGATCCCCCAGCCGCCTCACCCCGGATCGACTCCCAGACCCGACCCGCGCTTCTCTCGATAATCACGACACCCACAAGGATTTCACATGCATATTCACGATCTGATCGGTATCGGCTTCGGCCCCTCCAACATCGCCCTGGCCATCGCCCTCGAAGAGCAGGACCAAAGGGGGCAGGCGCGAGATGCCTTCTTCATCGAACGTCAGCCCGCCTTCGCCTGGCACCCGGACATGATGCTCGACCACGCCCATATGCAGATATCCTTCCTCAAGGATCTGGTCACCCCTCGCGCGCCCTCCAGCCACTACACCTTCTTGAACTACCTGCATGCCAAAGGCCGACTGCAGGACTTCATCAACCTGCAGACGTTCTTCCCCAGCCGTCACGAGTTCAACGACTACCTGTCCTGGGTGGCATCGCACTTCGAGGAACGCTGCAGCTATGGCGAAGAGGTCGTCGAAGTGCTGCCACACGGCGAGGGCGATGACATCACGCTGCTACGCGTCTGCTCGCGAGACGCCAACGGCAACCACCACGAGCGCCTGACGCGCTCCCTGGTGATCGGCGTTGGCGGCGCACCCAATGTTCCGCCCTGCTTTGCCGGGCTCTACGACGATCCCAGGGTCTTCCACTCCAGCCACTACCTCAGGGAGCTGGCGCGGCAAAAGTCGCCGCGACGCATCGCCGTGGTCGGCGCCGGGCAGAGCGCTGCCGAGATCTTCCTCGACCTCCACAATCGCCCCGGCATCGAGGTCGACCTGATCACCCGGGCCTGGGCATTCAAACCCTCCGATGACAGCCCCTTCGTCAATGAAATCTTCAACCCCGAGTACACCGACTATGTGTTCAACAACCCCACCGGCCAGCGCCAGGCGCTGATGCAGGAGTACAAGAGCACCAACTACTCGGCGCCCGACCTGGCGCTGATCGAGCAGATCTACAACGTGTTCTACCAGCAGAAGGTCACCGGCGAGACGCGCCATCGCTTCCGCCGCCGCCATGAGGTCACCCACGCCGAATCGACGGAGGACCGCGTGCGACTGGACATCACCGAACTGGATAGCGGCGCCACGGACACGGCCAGCTTCGACGCCGTCGTACTGGCCACGGGCTACCGGCGCGACGTGCACAAAACGCTGCTCGACCCGCTTAAGCCCCACCTCGGCGACTTCGCCGTCGATCGTCACTACCGCGTATTCACCCCACCCCACTTCAAGCCGGCAATCTTCCTGCAGGGCTGCTGCGAGCCCACCCACGGCCTCAGCGATACACTGTTGTCGATTTTGGCGTCACGCACCCAGGAGATCTGCGAAGTGCTCGACGCCACGCTCCCGGCAGCGGGAGAAAGCTACTCCAGTGCTCAGGCAGAAAGCGCATTAAGCACGAACTAGATAGCCATGCATGCAGCCATCGCCACTCCGGCCTGAGCGGCCTGCGTCGGTAGCTCTATCCAAGGCTTCCCATCTTGCATCCCGACATCCGTCATCTCATGCCAGCACGGCGCAGCCTGACTCGGCATGAGTACCTCCGGTTGCATATGGGCGCCTCATCAATGATACTAAATACAAATAATAACAATTCTATTTAAGATTAGGCATCATCAAACGGAACCCCAGAGAACTTCACCATGACCTACCTACTCACCCGCAGAAGTTTATTGGCCACAGCCATAGCCGTCGCCTGTAGTTCTCCCACCATCACACTGGCCCAGGACAGTGATAGTGATGACAATACCCTTCCCACCCTAACGGTAACGGGTGAGCATGTTCATGACGCCACCACCGCAGACACCGGTTCATATACCTCGAACCGGGTTACCATCGGCAAACGGGAGCAGTCACTCAGGGAAACGCCGCAATCCGTCAGCGTTATCACCCGCGAGCGTATGAACGACCAGAACATGACGACGCTCGATGATGTCCTGACCCAAACCACCGGCATCACCAGGCGGAGCTTTGGCCCCACAGCTTCCACATTCCGGTCGCGCGGGTACGAAATCGATACCCTGCTACTGGATGGCAGCCCGATCGACAGCGCGATCGGCGTAACCGATACCATGTTCGATACAGCTGTCATGGATCGTGTAGAAGTCCTGCGCGGCCCGGCAGGACTGATACAAGGTTCTGGCGAACCCAGTGGTACCGTCAATATGGTGCGCAAGCGTGCCCAAAAGGAGTTCGGTTTTGAAACAGCCCTGACTTATGGCTCTTGGGACACCTATCGCGGCGAGATCGACGTTACTGGTGCGCTGGACAAGTCCGGCAGACTACGTGGTCGCTTCGTCGGCGTATACGATGACCGAGACCATTTCATCGATCATGTCTATATCGAAAATACTGTAGGCTATGGCACCCTAGAGTACGATGTCACTCCCAACACCACCCTGTCCGCCGGTATCATGAGCCAGTCCGGCGCCTCCAGGCCTAACTATGGGCTACCGCAGCTTGCCGGAGGTCGATTGCTGAATATCGACCGATCCACGTACCACGGTTCGCTTTGGGACATTAAGGATGAAAGTATTGAGAGATACTTTGCCGAACTAGAGCATCAGCTGGCAAATGGTGGCAGCTTGCGCTTCAGTGCAAATCATATTGAACGAGAATCTGACACTCAACAAAGCACTGCGGGCGTCAGTATTCCTGCATCCAACATGGATGACATCAATATTTGGCAATGGCGTCAACTTAACCCGCGTGAAGACAGTTTTTACGACGCAACACTTTCTACGCCATTCGAGCTTTTTGGCAACTCCCATAACTTTATGATAGGCGCCAGTCACAGAGTGACCGAAGAACAAACCATCTGGGGATCTGGTGACCCGCAATTTATACAACGCAACCTGACCAACCCCGACCCCCATACGCCGAAGCCCACATTCGACATTAACGAAACAAGGAACATTAAGACGGAAGAATCCAGCCTCTACGGCCAGCTGAATCTTTCCATTTTTGATAATTCCACGCTGATCGCGGGCGGTCGTGTCAGCTGGTGGGAAACTCAGGACCGACTGGATTCTTCCAATAACTTCTCAATTGACAGCGAGTTCACGCCCTATGCGGGCTTGATATATGATATCAACGGCCAAGTCTCGACTTATGCCAGCTACACCGAGATCTTCCAGCCGCAAAGTTCACAAACTGTTGAGGGCGACTTCCTCGAGCCACGCAGTGGCAAGCAGCTCGAGCTGGGGCTGAAAGGCGAGCACTTGAATGGGGCATTGAACTGGCATGCCGCAGTCTTCCAGATTACCGATCAGAACCGCAGCGTTGCTGATCTAGCCAACCCAGGCTTCTCGGTTGCCGAGGGAGAAGCCGAGAGTGAAGGCTTCGAGGTTGAAATTACCGGGAGCCCCTTGCCTCGCTGGGATATTTCGGCAGGCTATGCTTATACCAAGACAGAATATGTCAACGACCCGAACCAGGAAGGTCAACCATTTTCCACCGACACTCCAAAGCATGACTTTAAGTTGTGGACGCGCTATCGCTTCTCCGACAACCCTGATCAGGGATGGCGAATCGGGGCCGGCCTCAACTATTCCAGCAGCATCTATGCAGAAGCCATGGATACGCGTTGGCAACAAGGTGGGTACACGACACTCTCCGGCCTGATCGGCTATAGGTTCAATCGTAACCTTGATTTCTCCCTGACAGGCGAAAACCTGACAGACAAGAAGTACTTTGATACATTGAGGGCCAATACTCGCAACAATTACTATGGTGCGCCACGCAACTTTATGCTAACGATGCGCTATCAATACTGAGCAGCAAGGCCGGTGAGGGAGTCTTTCGCACTGGCCTTTCACCTTAGTTACTCATACAATATAGAAAATTGGCAACAGGCATTAAAGATGTTTCATGGACTCGTGTTGGCCTTGAGAAAAAAAAGCGAGCTGCTTGCCCTGGCAGCCGCCATCTCATTCGCCTCTTCGTCTGCACTTGGACAGCAAGCCAGCGATGAAGGCTACATATTGGCCCTTGACTTCGCGATTGCAGAGACTCTTTTCGATATTGCAGACCTGCCAATCGCTATGGGTAGTGTCGATAATTACAAGAGCTGGACTGGAAAAAATTCAACGCCATCAAATCTCGTGGACATAGGTGCCAACCCCAACCCCAACAAGGAATTAATTTCCTCATTAAATCTATTTTCAATACTCGCACCGCTACAATATTCCCACTTGGCGAATGATCTTTCGATACTAGCTCCCGTAGCGCAACTATCCCCTTACAACCCTAGCTCCATGAACAACTGGGAAGGCATGACAACCTTCACCAAGGAAATTGGATCTCACATAAACCGGGAGCAAGAAGCCGACCGATTTATCTCTGAAGCGGAAAACTTGATGGACGGACTGCAAGTCTCAACTTCACTCTTTCCAGAAACCTTACTGGTGATGCAACTTCTTGACGAGAAGCATGTCAGGGTTTACGGAGATAACAGCCTTCCAGGAGCCGTTCTCGATCGGCTTGGATTATATAATGCCTGGAGCGGCCCCTCCAACCGGTGGGGCTTTGCCACCATCAGTATTAGCGAACTATTCAATCATGACGTGCATTTTGTCATCATCGACACCTCTCACTTACAGAGTAAAAGAATCATACAGGAAAATGTGATGAGTAGCGAACTGTGGAATCTTTTACCTAGTGTACAGAAAAACAACATCACCATGCTGAATGCTGAATTTTGGGTATTTGGTGCTATTCCTTCTGCCACGTTTTTTGCAGAATCTTTGGTTAACGCTTTCATTGAAAACTAAGCCGCACACCCACCTTCGGCTGCCAGCTGCCCTTTCCTCCATCGCTAAAGCTCTTTCCACTTCCTTTACGATCCCATACCTTCAGAACAATTCAAGAACTCCACCTTTTTCAATATTCATTGATAAATAAAGTGCGCCAGATAAGTCTGGCGCACTTTCCATGCTCAATAACTCCTGCTTACGAAGGGTTTGGATTCATGGCACCGGCAGTACAGTCTCATGTGTATGCGGATGGCACTCACTACTTTCTAACAACTGCTCTTCTATCTGGGATAGCAAGTCGTCATCAGTAATGATGGAAAAATGATCCTTGGAGGTCCCAATGGAGCGCCTCGGCATACGGTCCAACTGGTTCGTCAGTGCCCCTTGCTCCACTTGCGGTCGTCCCGCCTCCCACCAGCAGTCCGCTTCGCAGCACAACTTCGGTAAGGTATCGGTCTGCAGAGAGAGCCGCTTCAGGTGGCGAGCCACATAGAAGATCCTGGCCAGTTCCTCACTACCCAATGCTGCATAACCCTCCCGTCCGTTCGCCTCATACGATGTCAGCAGCTTCTTCAGCTTAGTCGCAAGTTCCTCGACACTCGGTTCCTCGCTCCGCTCTTCATCATCGCGTTCCAGCATCTCGAGTGAGACTCCCGGCAATATCACCGATACGAAGCCGGCAAAATCTCGTAGCCAGCCGTCCTCGACTCGCCGCCCTGCCCCCGGGACATAGGGGTCCACCAATGCAAGCAAACTCACCCCTTGGCCCTGCTCCTCAAGACGTGCAGCGACCATGGCCGCCAATGTTCCACCTAGGGACCAACCCAGCAACCGATAGGGACCAACGGGCTGCAAGCGACGGATCGTCCCTGCATAGGCATCGGCCATTGCTTCCAGCGAAATGTCTAGATGCTGCGGATCGGTCAGCATTCGGCAAGGCAACCCGTACACAGTGCATTTACCTTGCAGACGTCGGGCCAACGCCTGGTAGTCGAAAACCGTTCCCATAACGGCATGGAGACAGAACAGCGGCGGCTGTTCATGACATTCGCCATTGAGCATGACAGTTCCTTCATGCAAGGCCTCTGTATGTCTACTCATTCCCAACAGGTGGGCAATGGTCGGCTTCTGCATCAAATCGCGTAACTTGAAGTCGAGCTTGGTTTCCTGCAGAGCCTGCGCATGGCTCAACACTTTCAGGCTCAGCAGCGAGTCTCCACCCAGCTCAAAGAAGTTATCGGTTTCTCCGACTCGCTCTACACCCAGCACTTCTTGCCAAATCGCGGCGAGTTGGCGTGCCTCTGGTGTGGAGGGTGGCACGTAATCTCGGACTTCTTCTAGGTGAGGCTTAGGCAACGTCTTGCGATCCACTTTGCCGTTGGCATTCAGCGGCAACGCTTCCAGTGTCACCACGACTGCCGGCACCATGTAATCTGGCAGAAGTCGGCCCAGTCGCTCGCGCAGCGAGGCGGTGTCGAGTTCAGCGCCGGCTTCGGGAACGACGTAAGCCACTAGCCGTGCACTGCCCGGTCCCTCCTGGGCCACCACTACTGCCTCGCGAACCTCTGACTGGGAGAGCAATTCTGCTTCGATCTCGCCAAGCTCGATGCGTAGCCCACGGATCTTCACCTGATGGTCGAGGCGTCCCAGGTACTCGAGCTGGCCATCCTCCCGCCAGCGCACCAGGTCGCCGGTACGGTAGAGACGTTCTCCGGCTGCAAACGGGTCGGCGACAAAACGTTCCGCCGTTAAATCGCTACGATTCAGATATCCTCGCGCCAGACTTACTCCGCCCAAGTACAATTCCCCCACCACACCCGGTGGCACCAGGTTGAGCTCGCCATCCATTACATAGGTGCGGGTACCGGTAATCGGTCGCCCAATGGGAATCTGTCGCTGAGCCTCGTCATGACACCACCAGGAAGTCACATGGATTGTGGTTTCCGTCGGTCCATACAGGTCGTGCAGGTTCGCCCCGTCGAGACGTTCCTGCACTTCCTGCTGAAGTATGGCCGGGACCGCTTCCCCACCACACATGATGTGCTTGAGCCGCGTCCTGGTCTTGACATCGGGATAGGCCAGGAACGCCTTCAGCATTGAGGGCACGAAATTGAGCGTGGTGACGCCGTGGCGCTGGACCAGCTCGATGATGCGCTCGGGATCTCGATGGTCGCCTGGCTGGGCGATTACCAGACGAGCCCCGACACTCAGCGGCCAGAAAATTTCCCATACCGAAACGTCGAACCCAAACGGCGCTTTGTGCAGTACGGCATCGGTATCGGTAAGCCGGTAGGTCTCCTGCATCCACACCATGCAGTTGGTCAAGGCCTCATGACGGATAGCGGCGCCCTTGGGCCGCCCGGTGGAGCCGGAGGTAAAAATCACGTAGGCGAGGTGTTCACCATGCAGTTCCACTTCTGGATTGGTTGATGCATGGTGCACGACTTCCAGACGATCCAGCTCGATGACACTCAGGCCTTCAGTCGACGGTAGTACTTCACGCAGATACTGCTGGGTGAGCAGCAGCGCGATGCCACTGTCTTCGACAATATAAGCCAGCCGCTCGGACGGATAGTCAGTATCCAGCGGCACGTAGGCGCCACCAGCCTTGAGGATCGCCAGAAGCCCCACCATCATCTCGATGGAACGCTCCATGGCGATGCCCACCCGTGTCTCGGGTTTTACACCCAGGCCGATCAGATGGTGGGCCAACTGGTTGGCGCGAGTATTGAGTTCGGCGTAGCTTAGTGTCTGCTCTTCGAAAACCACTGCCCTAACGTCTGGGCTCGTCGCCACCTGGCGCTCGAACAGGCGATGCACGGGGTCGGTACCTGGATTGCGCTGGTGATTGAGCCCCCAGTCAACAAGCTGGCGACGTTCGGCTTCGCTGAGCAGAGCAATTTCGCTCAGTGCCTGCTGCGGAGCCGATTGCAGGCTGGCCACGATGCCGGCAACGGCAGCGCTCATGTAAGCGCACAGCCGCCGTGCGCCGACTGAATTGCTGGCCTGCCCCACCAGTTGGAATCCACTCCGCATGTCATCTACTGACATCACGATCGGGTAATTGGTACGACCACGATTACCCAATACCTCCATTCCTTCCCACGCCCGCCTTGTGGAAGCTTCCTGCTGAGGAGCACTGTAACGATAGTTCAGCAAGGTCGAGAACAGTGGAGTTCCCCCAGGCAGTCCGCTACAGCGTTGCGCCAGGGCGAGGCTCGCATGCTCGTGGTGCAACAGTTCGGTCACCACGTCATGCGTCTGACGCAGGCAATCGGCCACACCTTTCACGCCCAGTCCGATGCGGACAGGTAAGGTGTTGATGAACATCCCCAGCGCCCTTTCGGCACCCTCGGCGCCTTGCATGCGCCCGAACAGCAGGGTGCCGAACACCACATCGTCTCGGCCCGTCGTCTTGCTCAGCACCAGGGCCCATGCCAGATGGAACAGGCTGGCCGTGCTCACGCCATGGCGCTGTGCCTGCTGTCGCACTTGCTGAGCCAACTCGGCCTCCAGCGGCATGCGCACTTCCTCTATGTCGCTGCCATCGCCGCGTACGTCCAGAAGACCGAACGGAGCAGTGGGCTCCTCCACGTCACCCAGCCGTTCTCTAAAGAAGGCTTCGTGCTCTGCCGGGCTCACGCCCAACCTTGCCTGCGCCACGAAGTTTCGGAATGGAAGCGGTTTGGGCAACTCGTCCTCTCGTCCTTGCTGGATGAGGGCGATCTCCTCCACCAGCAGCTCGAGGGTGGTGTGATCCAGCACCAGGTGGTGGCTGGGAAGTTGCAACAACCAGCGCCCTTGCTCGGCGTCTTGTGCCGCAATCGCCCGGACCATCGGCGCCTGGCGTACATCGATGCGGTACTGCTCAGGATCCACATGGGCATTCAGTCGTTCGGCCACGTTGCTCGAGGCATCGGCTTCTTCCCGTTCCAGCCACTCGATCTCCAGCAAGGCGTGTCGATACACCACTTGCACCGGCTCGTGGAGCCCTTCCCACAAGACCGCGGTGCGCAGGATGTCATGACGGGCAATCAGCTGGTTGAAACCGGCAATGAACCGTTCGAGCTGTTCCCGACTACCGAAGCCAAGCAAGCATGGAAGGACATAAGTGTCGCCCACTTGCTGCAGCCGGTGATGGAAAAGGATGCCCTCCTGCAACGGTGCCAGTGGGTAGATATCCTGGATATTGGACGCCCCGCCTGGTACCACGCCTTCTATCCGGCCGATTTCCTCGATATCCAGGTCGATCAGCGTCAGCATCTCCGGCTGGATCGACTGACAGTTTTCCGGAATCCGATTGGGCGGTACGACGAGTTGCTGCCGCTCCGGTGCCTGAGACAGCGCCTTGGCGAAGGCCGCCAGTTCGGGCCACTGAAACAGGGTTCGAACTTGCGCCTCCAGGCCCCGGGCACGCAGGCGCTCGAGCACACCAAGTGCCAGAAGCGAATGCCCACCCAGTTCGAAGAAGTTGTCGTGGCGTCCCACGCGCTCGATGCCCAACACCTCCGACCACATCGCCGCCAGCGCTGCCTCCACTTCGCCTTGCGGGGCGACATACGCCTCTCCACTGCCGACCTCCGGTGCCGGCAGCGCCTTGCGGTCCACCTTGCCATTGGGCGTCAACGGCAAGGCATCGAGCGTCACCATCACACTCGGCACCATATAGTCGGGCAGTTGTTGTCCCAGGCGCTCACGCAGTGCAGCCGTGTCGATCGCGCCATGCGGCTGGGCCACGACATACGCCACCAACCGGGCACCGCCCGGCCCGTCCTGGGTCACCACCACCGCATCGCGGACTTCTTCGACCTCCGCCAGTCGGGACTCGATCTCGCCGAGCTCAAGGCGCTGGCCCCGGATCTTGACCTGCTGGTCGACACGACCGGCGTACTCCAGCACGCCGTCGGCGCGATAGCGGGCCAGATCGCCCGTCCGGTAGAGTCGCTCCCCGGGCGCGTCGGCATGCGGGTTGGGCACGAAACGTTCCGCCGTCAGGCCCGGCCGGTTCAGGTAGCCCCGCCCGACGCCCACGCCGGCGACATACAGCTCGCCGCACACGCCGCTGGGCAACGGATTCAGGTGATCATCCAGAACCAGCAGCCGGGTGTTGTCGGTCGGCTTGCCGATCGGTACCACGGGCGCACGCTCATCATCGTCGGCACGCAGCAGGTGCAGCGACACGTCATCGGCACACTCGGCGGGACCGTAGGCATTGACCAGCGGGATCGACGGATAGCGCGCGAACCATTGGCGTGCCAAATCGGACGTGGAGGCTTCGCCGGTGGGCAGCATCCAACGCAGTGCCGGTAGCTCGGCCGGGGAAGCGGCCAATAGGCTCTGGATCAGTGCGGGCACGCTTTGCAGCACCGTGATGCCGTTGTCGCGAACGTAATCGAGCAGTGCCCCCGGGTCACGCGCGACCTCGCCGGGGACGATCTCGATACAGGCACCACACAGCAGGCCCGCCAGCGATTGCCAGACGGAGATATCGAAACTCAGCGCGGCCGTTTGCGCGATGACATCGCGGGGCGACAGACCCAGATAGGGAATCTTGCTCAATTGGTTGTTGAGCATGCCACGCTGGCTGACCACCACGCCCTTGGGTTCACCGGTTGAACCTGAGGTATAGATGACGTAGGCGGCCTGATCGGGGTGCACCGGGATGGCGACATCGCCCTGCGGATCTTCCGCCGCGGCGAGCTCCTCGAACACGAGCATCCGCGGCGGATGGGACATGCCAGCAAACACCGTTTCGAGACGTGAGGCCTGCTCGGCGGCAACCACCGCTACCGAAGCCCGACTGGACGCCAGCATCGCGGCGATGCGAGGGTCCGGAAGCCGGTGATCCAGCGCCAGGTACGCCCCGCCGGCCTTGAACGTGCCCAGGATCATGCTCGGCAACGCCAGGCCGCGTTCGGCATGCAGCGCCACGACATCATCCTTCTTCACGCCGGCTTGCCGCAGCGCCTGGGCGATACGATTCGAGAGGTCGTCGAGTTCTTCGTAGGTGAGCGTTTCTCCCAGGTGGCGCACGGCGACCCGGTGTGGCTGCTGGTGTACCTGGTCGCGAAACAGGTCGATATAGCCGCGCGCGAAGGGATAAGCGACCGACGGCCCCCGGCATTGCGCCAGTTGCGTCTTTCTCTCATCCGCCGGCAACACCTCCAACTCATGACAAGCCGCGTCGGGCTTGGCGATGATCTGCAGAAGCAGCTGACGGAAGCCGGCCAGCAGGCGCTCGACATCGGAACCGTCGAATTTGCGCGCGTCGTAGGACAACTGCAGCTTCAATTCCTCGCCGGGCACGACAACCACGGTCAAGGGATAGTTGGTATGCGTGCGGTTGCCCTTGACCGCCACCTGGAAATCCCGGCCTTTAACGGCCAGGCCCGCATCTATCGGCGCGTTCTCGAACACGAAGAGGCTGTCGAACAGGCTACGACCACGCGGCACTTCGCCCATTGCCTGGATATCCACCAGCGGCAGGTGCTCGTATTGGCGCATCTCCAGGTTCTTCGCCAGCAACTCATGCAGCCATTCGAGAATCGACGTTTGTGGCGAGGGCAGCGCCACGCGCAGTGGAATCGTGTTGATGAACAGACCAACGGTCTCCTGGATTCCCTCCAGTTCGAGCGGACGCCCGGCCACCGTCACGCCGAACAGGATGTCGTCCGCCTGGGCAAGCCGCCCCAGCAGCAGGGCCCAGGCGCCCTGGACAATCGTGTTGACGGTGAGCTGATGGCGCCGCGTCAGGTCCTGCAATGCCGCACTCTCGGCGTGGGATAGCGAGGCGAACACATCGGCCACCGTGGCGACGCTGTCGAGTGAGCCATGCGGCTTCAGGTAGGGAACCGGCGTCACCGTATCGAAGCCGGCGAGCTCGCGTTGCCAGTAGTCACGTAGCGCGCCTTCATCCTGCTTCTGCAACCAAGCGATGAAATCCCGGTACGGCCGGGGCAGCGCCAGGTCGGTACGAGTCGCATGGCGATGGGTCGTGTAATAGTGGAAGAACTCGGTGAGCAGCAGGGAGCGGCACCAGGCATCCATCAGGATGTGGTGGAAACTCTGCACGAAATAGAAGAGGTCCTCCGCCAACCGGATGAGGCGCACCTTCAGCAACGGCGGGTGCTCCAGGGCGAAGCCTTCGTCGAGTTCCTGGCGCAACAGCGCCGCCAGGCGACGCTCCGCCTCGGGTTCGTCGAGTCCGCTCCAGTCGAGGTACTCCACCGGTGAAGGGACCTTTCGATACACCACCTGCCACTGCATCTCTTCGGTTCGCCAAACGAACCCCGTACGCAGTATCTCGTGACGTTCGACGACGCGCTGCCAGGCTTGCTCGAAGGCGCCCACGTCAATCGACGAGGCGAACCGGTAGCGGTCCTGCATCATGTACATCCCGGAGCCCGGGTTGAGCAGGGTATGCAACAGCAGCCCTTGCTGCATCGGCGCCAGCGGGTAGAGGTCCTCGACGTTGGCGATATCCAATCGCAGGTCGTCGAGCTGCTTCTGACTGAGCCCAGCCAACGGGAAGTCCGAGGGCGTCGCACCCTGTGCGCCGCCGGTGCAGTGCTCGATCAGTGCCTCCAGTTGCGCTTGGAAGCTTGCTCGCAAGGCACGCACCGTTGCCTCGCTGTGAATCTCACGACTGTAGTGCCAGTCAAAGCGTAGCTGGCCATCTTGAACCCAGGCCACCACCTCAATCCAGGTACGGCGCTCACTTTGCGGCGCGCGGGGCTGCCCGGCGCTCTCTTTGGCGAGCCGCCAGGCCCCATCGCCCTGCAGGGAGCGATCCAACTGGCCTAGATAATTGAAGGTGGCCTGGGGGTAGGCACCACTCACCAGCGCGGGCTCTTCTTTCAAATAACGCAGCACGCCGTAGCCGAGTCCCTTGTCGGGCACCTGGCGAAGCTGCTCCTTGATGGCTTTGAGGCTCGAGCCCGGTTCGGTACTGCCCGGCGTCAAACGCACCGGGTAGAGCGAGGTGAACCAACCCACGCTGCGACTGAGATCGATACCATCGAACAGGTCTTCGCGACCATGGCCTTCTAGCTCGACCAGTACGCTGCCTCGCTCCGCCCATTGGCACAGGGCGCTCGATAGTGCAGTGAGAAGCAGGTCATCCACCTGGGTGCGATAGGCTTTATGCACCGGCCCCAGCAGTTGCGTGGTTGCATCAATCGATAAGCTGCTGGCAAGTGATGCGGTATCGGCAACGGTATTGCTGCCCTGGGGGTTCTGTGCCGGAAGGCTAGGCTCTGGCTCTTCG